>PHAF01000032.1 GCA_002841605.1 Firmicutes bacterium HGW-Firmicutes-10
GGTGCGATCACGATGTTGGGTCGTCTGTTTGATGCGGTAACCGATCCCTGGATTGCGACGCTGAGTGATCGCAGTAAATCGAAAAAGGGCAGACGTATTTCATTTATGCAACTGGCCTCATTTCCATTCGCATTGACGACTGTTTTGGTTTTCTGGTCGCCTATCGATGGAGTCAGTACGATCAATGCCATCTTTCTGACCGTCACGCTGCTTTTGTTCTATTTTTTCTTAACGATGTATGTAACACCATTCTTTGCGTTGTTGTCTGAGTTGGGTCATACTCCGGAAGAACGTCTGAATCTATCCACCTATATTTCAGTGACTTGGTTTTTAGGAGCTGCCGTTGCTTCTCAAGCACCGATTCTTTGGAATATATTTCAGGGAATGGGTTTCAGCACGGTGGTATCGATGCGTATAGCCATGACGATTCTTGCGGGTATCGGGTTTATCTTCTTACTGATTCCGGTTCTGGCGATTGATGAGAAGCGTTATTGTGAATCGGTTCCTTCTGAACTGAAAATGATCGAATCCATGAAAGCTACATTCAGAAACAAGGAATTCCGAATGTTTGTGTTTTCTGATTTGGTCTATTGGGTCGCCATCACGATTTTCCAGTCTTCACTTCTGTATTACATTACGATTTTATTAAAACTGCCTGACACGATGTTTGGGATATTGTTTATGGGACTGGGCGTCGGATCGTTTTTGTTCTATGTCCCGATTAATATCATCGCTAAGAAAATCGGTAAGAAATTACTGCTTATCATAGCCTTCTGTATCTTTTTGGCGGTGTATGTCTACGGTGTTTTCTTAGGCTTGATGCCATTTGATACAACCATTCAGGCCTATGTCATGGTGCTTCTGGCGGCGATACCGATGGCGATCTTCGGGATTTTGCCTAATGTTGTCGTCGCAGATATTGCGGAATACGATGCACGGAAAACCGGTGTGCGCAGAGAAGGTATGTTCTTTGGGACAAGAACCTTTATGTCAAAGATCGGTCAAATGTTTTCCATGTTAATTCTAAGCGGTTTGCTTTTATCTCAAGGGGATGTAAGCAATGAGATGAGCATTCGATTGACCGCCATCGCAGCCGCAGCTTTCTGTATCGTCGGTTTGATATTCTTACTGATGTATGATGAGAAGAAGATTCTTGAAGGAATCACGGATAAATAAGGAGAACACGGGAATGGATCGAACAGCTAAAATCTTTGATAATGTGATCAGTGATGACATCGTTTCAAAGGCAAACAGAACAAAGCAGAAATACATCAAGAAATTCGGTGATGATTCGGATGTGGTTTATAAGTTAAGTGTTGAAGACAATCAAGTACTGTATCCGTTGTTAGGGGTTAAGAATATTGTGACCAGTGAAACAACGGAGAAAATATCGAAGGAGAAGGGTATCATCATTGGCAATATCCGTATGGGGTTTGGTCATTATCGGATATCCATGGCCATTGCCTCTGCCGCGCATTCGATGGGCATTACGCCGTACTGGTTTGACTTGCATGCATACAGTGAAACCACCGGGGGGAAAGTAATCAAGCATTTGAATGAGCTTTATTCGATGGGTTCACGGTGGTCTCAGAAGTATCCGTTGTTCAATAAGTTCTATTGGGAACCTTTGAATTCAGAAGGTTTTAAGAAGATAAGTTACAATGCGATGGATCAGAAAGTATCTGAACTCATGACACCGGTCTTCAAAGAACTTCCCAAAAACATGCCATTTGTGGCTACCCATGTATGGCCGGCTCAAGCGGCAGTTCATGCGGGGGTAAAACGGGTGGTGAATGTCATTCCGGATAACTGGCCCATGGCCCTTCATCTTGCGGAAGGTTCTATTCATACGGTTCAGACGCCATCTTCTTTTATCGGCTATAAAACGCTGAGGGAAATGGGTGGTAAGGTATTGTTGAATCCGATGCCCAGTGATCAGTTGTTTGATGTCGGGCACTACATCGATCATGAACTTGTCGCAAACATCGATGCGGATTGTGCAAGAAGACTCAATCGAATCCAAAACAAAAAAACAAAGCGTGTTTTGCTTACGGTTGGCGGAGCCGGTGCACAAAAGGAAATCTTCGCAGAAATCATTAAAAGTCTTCTGCCAAAAATTGCGAAGCATGAAGTTGCTCTGTTAATTAACGTAGGTGATCATATGAGTGTCTGGGAGGGTTTATGTCAGGAAATACCGGAGTTAAAAACGTTATCAGAGACTTACTTCGATGACTGGAATAAGACCCTTACATTTGCGGAAGAACTGTTAGACAGTGATGTGAAGGGCATTCATTCGTTTTACAATAAAGACATATTCGCGGCTGTGTATAGCTCCAATCTTCTTATGCGAAGTGCGGATGTATTGGTGACAAAGCCAAGTGAACTTGCGTTTTATCCGGTCCCTAAACTTATGATCAAACGAGTGGGCGGACATGAGGCTTGGGGTGCTATCCGTGCAGCTGAGGTGGGCGATGGAACCATTGAATGTGAAACTGTCAAAACGACACTACAAATGTTGAACTTGCTTTTAGAAGAAGATGAAATTCTAACAGGCCTGTGTAATAACATTGTAAAGGCCAATAAAATCGGGGTTTATAATGGGGCTTATAAGGTCGTAGAGTTAGCGATAAATAAGGGTAACAAATAACACAAAACCAGGCGATCAACAATGATTGCCTGGTTTTTAACAGTCACCTATGATATTGAAGTTCACATTTCTGTCGTACGAAAGCATAGACAGTTATGATGAAAAGTTGCAATGTCAAATATTTCACGAAGAATTGCGCTTATGACCAACTTGGAGTATAATTCAAATGGCTTAAGCAAGGTTTGTTGGATGATTTGATTTGATAAACCTTGTTAACAAAATTTGATAGCTCATTACCAGGAGGGGAACAATGAACGAAATTAAAAAAATGATTCCATACTTATTAGCAGTTGCAGTTGCTTTTTATCTTTTACCGTTGTTAGGCAGTTCAACAGGGGATTTTATGGTTATCATGTTAATAATCATGCCGCTGGCTTGCTTAGCGATATCATCTTTCTACGGCTTTAAAAACGGCTGGAACTTGATTTTCCCAATAGCTGTAGGCATTCTTTTTATCCCGGCAATCTTTATTCATTTCAACAGCAGTGCTTGGGTTTATATTGTGGGTTATTCAGTAATATCGGCAGTCGGTGTTTTTGTTGGTAAAGCTTTTAAGAAGTAAAAATGATTACTAACTTAATCTGACTTTGTTTTTTTATGACGATAAAACTGAACCATTATCATCTTGATTACCTCAATTCTATCGAGTATTATATAAGCAAAAAGATAGTGTCGCTCTAATTGACAGGGGGTGAGTGTTTCAATGGCAAAAAATAAATGGGTTTCATTCTTCTTATGTCTTTTCTTTGGTGTTTTGGGAGCACATAAATTTTACGAAGGCAGAATACTTTTAGGGATATTGTATGTTATCACATTAGGACTCTTTGGTATTGGTATATTTTTTGATTTGATCGTACTGTTTTTCAAACCAAATCCTTATTATCCTTGAGTTAACTAATGATTATTGAACTTCTACCTTAATACCGCAAGTAAAAAAACACTAACCGAATTTAATGGGTTAGTGTTTTGATTTACTATAAATTCCGAAAGCATGTAATGCCTTTTGTTGTTGATTAAGATTTTAATGGTTTGAATTCTAGATAGACAAGCAACGTGATGATAACTGGCATCAGAATCAGTCCGATTTCTACACCCGTCATAAGACCTACGTAGAGGGGAACTGGTAGGGACAGGATGAGCAACCATAGCATCCTTTTTTTAGTTTTGTGCTTCTTTAGAAAGGGGAACAACTCGATTTCTTTGAAGTGATTCAATCCGTATTCTACCAGTAGCATAACCGAAATCACATAGATGAGCATCAGGCTGATAAATGTCAGTTTTGCCCAATTTGTTAAAGGTGACTGTAAGATGATGGCATATCCGGATAGCGAATTACCTCCAGAAGCACCGAGCCAGTCTTCACCGAAGCCATACATCGCATATCTCTCCATCATGGGAAGAAGGTAGATCAGCGGTACTGATCCTAACAGAATCATTTTATAGATTAAGTTCAAATCGAATTTCTTTGATACTTCAATCTTCTGATATACAGATCCCAACAAGTCATCTGTGCTGATCTTTAGGACTGAAGATAATTCATTCAAAATTGATATGTCCGGATATCCTTCACCGGTCTCCCATTTGGATATGGCTTTATTTGTTACTTGTAGTTGATCGGCCAGTTCTTGTTGTGTGAGATTGAGTTCTGTGCGTCGTTGCTTGATTCGTTTTCCGATGTCTTGATAGTTCATTAAAGTACCCCTTTTTTCAATGACATTATCATAACACCGAATAGAATAATTGACTACCTACGTCAAAGTGATGAGGTCTACGGAGCGTGGAGTAGCATAACACTACGAGTTTTTTGTTTTTTCTTCGTACAATTTGCTTAATAATGATCACTAGTAATTACAGTGGTATAAAGCACTATCTTAGAATAAGTTTCAATATAGAGGTACAATTATGTTATAAAGTTAAAACCTTATCATCGCTAAAGAAAAAACGCTACACATGTAGCTCTTTAATCGTGTAAGCCGTGTAATTTTTGGATAAGGTTTTCCAGGAGGAAAATAATGAAAAAGTATGATCTGATTGTCATTGGTATAGGACCTGCAGGAATGGTTGCAGTGGGTATGGGAACCAAATTGGGTCTTAGTGTCTTGGGGGTCGAAATGAACTCTATCGGTGGAGAATGCTTAAATGTCGGTTGTATTCCTTCAAAAGCCATGCTTAAAATTGCTCAAATGAAATACAACACAGAAATTTTAAATGATTTTGGTTTAAAACTAAATGGTGATGTGCAAGTTGTCAATCCACTTGAAACAGTTCGTGAACACGTCGCTTCGCAAACGGGAGAGGTTTTGAATAAGATGTTCTCAAAAGCTGATTTGCTCTTGGAAAAAGGACCAGCAACATTTGTGGATGAGCATACCGTTGAAGTGGATGGAATAAAATATCACGGAGATCTGATTTTTATTGCAACAGGTACTGAACCAGTGATTCCACCGATTGAGGGACTATCGGATGTACCCTATGTAACCAATGTTAACGTCTTTAATTTGACTGAAATACCCAGTCTTTTGACTATTATCGGTGGTGGAGCCATTGGTGTGGAAATGGCCCAAGCTTTTAGTCGATTAGGCAGTAAAGTAACGATAGTGCATATGGATGAACATTTAGTTCCTTCTGAGGATAGTGAAGCAGCAGCAATATTAGAAGAGTCGTTTAAGAAAGAAGGAATTGTATTCTACAATGGTGAAAAAATTATTTCTGTAAGTAAAGAGTCCGATGGTTTCACCACTAAAACAACGGCTGGCACATTTGTTTCAGATCAACTATTAGTAGCTACCGGAAGAAAGCCATCTTTAGCTTCTTTAAACTTGGATGCGGCCGGTGTTAGTTATGATAAAAAACATATCAATGTTGATGAGTTCAATCGCACTAATATTCCGCATATTTATGCTGTCGGTGATATCAATGGTAAATGGCTTCTCACACATGCTGCCATGCACCAAGCGATGCTATCGTTGATGCAAGCCATGAGTAAGAAAGAACCAATAAAGCTGAATCGTAGTAATTATGTGGTTCCTCGTGCCATATTTACCAATCCTGAAATAGCACAAGTAGGATTAAATGAAAGTGAAGCAAAGAAAGAAGGAATTGATTTCTTTGTTGTTAAAAAAACGTATGATACCTATGCAAGAGCAGTAACTACAGGAGCTTCAGTAGGTTTTGTTAAAGTCATTACAGATGATGATGGTACAATTTTTGGCGCAACCATTGTTGGTGAACAGGCTTCAGAAATGATTTCAGAATGGACATTGGCCATGCAACACAATTTGAAAATGATGGACATAGTAATGACTCAACATGCCTTTCCATCGTTATCTTTGCTTAATAGAAACGTGGCTGAAAAGTGGATGATGATCCAAGTAACAAAAGGAAACCTAGGTTCGCTTATGGGCTAATACCCACATAAGCAAAGTGTCAAAAGGGTAGATTGATTTAATGTTTGTACAATGAAACATTAGCGTAGCTTTCGCGATCAAAAGGTCAGTGATGAAATCATTAAGGATATGTTTGAGGCTACGCGATTAGCACCTTCCAGCGGAAATGGGAAGTTAACTATTTGCGATAGTCATGACACCAATATTTGTAAAAAAGAATTTCTGTCATCCGTCTTTTTTCGCAGCGATCGAAAATCACCGTGGAAATATGTCATCGCTTTTACCTCTGCCAACACCTTCTGCTTTGCGCTATCACATTTGTGACATAATGTTGTTATATAATATTTATAGAGAATCATTGGGGTCAGTTGAGGTGCATGGTGCATCCGGTGACCCGTTTTGTTTTTATATGTTGAAAGGATGTGAGTATGTTGAGCAAAAAATGGATATTCGTATCGTTATTAATATCTGGAGTCGTTTTGATTTCGGTGGGTTTGGTGGGCTTGTTTTCTCAAATAAATCCGTTTGATTTTCCGGATGACTTTGGTGGTGGAATCATAGATCGAGGTGGCAGGGAGTTGCCTATCCCTGTTTTATTGGCGGATGAAAATGAAGATGAGAATATTGCGGATTATCGCATAATCGCAAAACAAGGTCAGTCGAATTTCTATAAAGATGTGTTAACGCCGACATTGGGATATAATGGAAGTTTTTTAGGTCCAGTCATCAAGGTAAGACGCGGTGAACTTGTGAATATGCATGTTCAAAATGACTTGTCAGATACGACTTCGGTCCATTGGCATGGTCTTGAGGTGGGTGGACTTAGTGATGGAGGACCTCATCAAGTCATTCTTCCAGGTGAAGTTTGGCAACCCTCGTTTGTCATCGATCAGCCGGCGTCTACCCTTTGGTTTCATCCGCATGTCATCGGGTCAACGGCTACGCAAGTTTATTATGGTCTGGCGGGTTTGTTATTAATTGAAGATGAGTTTTCGGATAGTCTGAACATTCCGAAGGATTATGGGGTCAATGATATTCCACTGATCATTCAGGACAGAAGTTTTCGCAGGGATGGATCGTTTGATTATTCGTTGAATATGATGGATGGCGTTGTTGGCGATACGATTTTGGTTAATGGGGCGATTACGCCGACATTAACGGTCAATCAGGTCAACATGCGATTTAGAATCCTCAATGGCGCAAATGCCAGTAATTTCAATCTTGAGTTAAGCAATCGGGATGATTTCTATCAAATTGCTTCGGATGGCGGATTTCTTGAAAAACCGGTTAAGCGGGACAGACTTTTTATATCGCCAGGTGAAAGAGCTGAAATCATTGTCGATTTCTCGGTTTATAAAGAAGGAGATGTGATTGTTCTTCGCAGTGGAAACAGACGTATCATGTCGTTTGTGGTGGGTAAAAAAATTGAGGACACTACGGAAATTCCTGAAACGTTGGTCAAGGTCGAACCGTTGGATGTCAGTAAGGTTACTGCGATTAAAACCATTGAGTTGGATGGTATGGGACATATGGTCAGCCTGAATGGCAGGCAATTTGATATGGATCGAATCGATGATAATGTCCAACAAGGTGCGATTGAGATTTGGGAGATCACGACTTTACGCACGATGATGGGTGGCATGGGTCATCCCTTCCATATCCATGGCACGCAGTTTCAAGTGTTGTCTCGCAATGGCAAAGAACCCAGTGAAGGTGAGAAGGGCTTTAAAGATACAGTTTTTGTCGGTGCTGGGGAGACCGTGCGGATCATCGTTCAGTTTAAACACAAGGGCATCTTCATGTATCATTGTCATATTTTAGAGCATGAAGAGGCGGGAATGATGGGTCAGTTGGAAGTTGAATGATGTATCCGAAATCAATCACAGCTAAGCCTAGTGATATTGTGTTATAAGATTCGTTGAGGATATAATTTCACTTGGATTATCGAATAGTTGAGTTTGCATGGGTTGTGCTTTTTATGGTGTATTCAATTATAATAAATGATAAAGCAGGTGAGGATAATGGAAATACGAAATCCTAAAAGAGGAGAAGGAGTTCCGAAGGAGACAGTTGAAAGAAATTGCATCGGTCATTTGACCATGACTTTGCAAAGTTCTTTTTCGGATGTCAATGTAAGTGGAGTTATGGATGTTGCGGTTTCGAAGGGCTATTTTGAAGCACCGATGACCAAGCAATTGGCCATTCTGGATATGGTGATTGCGGAGGTTTTGGGTGAGCGTTCGGATAGGGTCATTGATGCGCTTATAGCATCTTCGGATGAGAAGGTGAATGCGGTGGCCATTGCGATGATTGTTGCGCTTTATGAGCAAGATCTCGAAGCGATGTTGATGGGATTAAAAAGAACAGCGACACTTTCGAAAACGTGGCCTCGGGAGCATTCGTGTGTGGCGTTGCATAATTTGTTTATTCGTTACGGGGTTGAGCCAGTTCTTCAGAAAGTGTGTCCGTGGCTGATGGATCCTGACGAAGGAGTTCGGCGTGTCGTATCGGAGTGTATTCGTCCACGATTGATGATGGTAGCACATATTGATGAGTTGAAGAGAAATCCTATCTTGTTAAAAAAGGTGTTTGAACCGTTGTTGGATGATCCTTCCGACTATGTTCGCAAATCAGTGGGAAATTGTATGAATGATGTCTCTAAAGATAACCCGGCGATGTTGTTGGAATGGTTGGAAGAATGGTCAAAGAAACCATTATCCAAAGAGCGCAGGCAGATTTTTTCAAGAGCGCTGAGAACGCTGATTGAAAAAGGGGAACCACGAGCATATCGCATACTAGACGTTCCCATACAAGATTCAGTAGAGTTGAAGGTTGTGCATGGATTTCCACAAAGAGTGTCATTGAATCAAGTCATTAATCTGGATATTGAGGTTAAAAACATTGGAGATGAAGATACAAAGATTTTCTTTGATTTAATTATAAAGGCCCCTGGGAAAGGCAGTCAAATAAGGGAATTTGTTTATAAACTTCCTGTTGTTGAAATAAATGCCAAAGAAACCAAAGTTATAAAGAAAACGATTCATTTTGTTGATAAAACAACACAAGCTAAAGAAGCAGGACTATATGAGGTTACCTATAGAAAGAATTCGAATGGATTTCATTTTGAGAGTTTCAGGTTTGAGCGGTAAATCGAAGATTGAGAGATCTTTATTAGCACCTGATGTAATATCTATATTATCATTACTCAACAAATCACATTATAAAGGTATGGTCAGAAACCATACCTTTTAGTTATTCATAAAATGTTCGTAATTCAATATTGTTAAATGTTACTCATCATGCAATTAAACATCAATATTTATCGACCGTTTTTCTGGGTCGAAACATGATGTAAATCATCATACCCTCCAACTCCTCCGTAGCTATGTGCTTATAACCGAAGTGTTCATACAGGGCGATGTTATCATGATTCTCCGTATCCAGACCAATCCCTATGGAAGTAGCATCCGCATCAACAATGGTATGAATAGTGTCTAACATTTTTTTACCGATTTTCATCCCCATAAACTCCGGGTCTACCCCAAGACATGTAAGATAATAGTGCTTTTCTTTGGGGCGGTGGCGAGTTGTCAGTCGCATGTATGTATTAATCAGGCTAAACGTTTTGAGTCCGCACGCAGATATAAATGTCAGAAAAGGTCCCAAAAGTTTTATAACATCGAGAAGTGATAGTTTCATGGGGTGTTCTAGACATGCGACGGAAGTAAGTGTTGAATCTTGATGATCAATTATAACTTGACCACCCGTGACCTCACAGTATCGAATGATCAGGGTAAAGAATGCCTGAGACTTCTTTGCGTCATCACTCATGAGTTTTCGCGTCCAAGGATCATTGACGAAAGCACGGCTCAGTAACAAAGACATTTCGGTAATGTTGAATGTAACTGGTTTGCTCATCCACGTAAGCCCGTATGATCGACAGAAAAACTGTAAATCACTTTGATCATATAGAGTAAGTAGAACAGAGTTATGGGAATGGGTAGTGACACACCACTTGACACAAATCCGATCAAAGCGACAGCGGTTAGTGCACCGGCCAACAAACGATGATATATCTTCTCTCTTAGACTGTTGATCAAAGAAGCGCAAATCAACGTGTACAACCAAACAATCAAGGCTATGGATATCGGACTATCCAAGACGATCGCTAGTATAAGAGGTTGGATGTGTATGGCAATAAAGATCCAGCGGGCTTTAGGCCGGGTATTATAGTAGTTGTTGGTGCCTGTACTTAGGTTGGCAACCACACCTCCGGCTATATCCAGAAATAGCAGCCATAAGACCAAACTTTGATACCATGCCAATGTCAGCCAATAGGGAGCTGTAAACCAGGCTACCCCAAGTGTTGAGATTATGGTAAACAAGATAATTAGAACGAGTTCAAAGGGGTTTTGTTGAGTACCAAACAGTTCATGTAGAAACTTGGGGATTTGAATCGTAGTTTTCATAGTGGAATCTCCTTATCTAGTAATAATCGTTGGATGGAAGAGTATATACACTCAACATAACAGTTAGGTTTCGAAGTATTTAAGAGGCGATTAATCATAATTATGTAAGAGTCAACTTCCAGAATTCGACTAACTTGTAAGTATGAGTTGATCAGTCAGCACTAGTATGAATCGGTTCTTAGTTTCATATAATTATCTTGGCTTATTGCTATTATCATAACATTGAATGAAAACAATGGCTACCTCATACAAAATGCCGGGATCAAGGGAATGTTGAATCAGATAATATCAGTTTTCATATGTCATTGTTATCTTTATCCGTATTCTTTCGTTCGACTGATTATGATAGAATAAATGTAATGATTTGAGGGGATAAAATATGGTATTCAATGACATTATAAAAATCATCGATGTTATTGGTAAGGTAAAGGACCTGCTTTTAAATGAGCAAGAAAAACAAATCGTAAAAGATCTGGTTTTAAAGTTGGATGAAGGGAATTTGTTTAACCCTAAAAACAAGACGAAATATGCCTTGATAGGAAATACCGGTAATTTTACCTATCTATATCATTATCAGAAATACTTGGATAAGCATGCACGTGCGGTATCCAAAGCTTTAGGAGCAACGAAGAATGCGCAACTGATAGATAAGCTATCTGGGTTCAGAACAGTTATTAAGGAGTTCATTCAGTTGGATGAAGAGTTTGAGATATCAGATGATGAATTAGTAATATATAGAGGCAAAGAACTGCCAAGGTTAAGAGAAGATATTGATCGATATCGCTGGATTATGAGTCAGTGTATTATGTCATTAATTAACACTGTTAATATGGAGATATCAACAGTTAAGAAAGAGAATTTCATAAAGATTGGGGAAATTTATGAATAAACATATACCTTATGGAATCCGATATGGTAAAAGAGTTACAATTGATCAAATTTTACCTTTTGAATGGGGAAGCCGGTGTGATTGCGTTTGTGAAGCATGTGGATTACCTCTTGTTGCGGTTATTGGGTCACAAGAAATGCGTCCGCACTTCAGACATGAAAAAGGTCATATACACTGTCATTTTGATTATGATGAAAATATGATGGATTTGATTCTTGAGTTGATGAATCAACTCGATCCTAAGACAATGGTCGATATCATAAATACCGGAATAGAGCATTTCTTCGTTAGGGATAAAAGAAAGACTCAGGAATTCGAGATTGAAAAAAACGAGAGAACAATATCAAGACCTAGCTTTACTAAAAATGATAAGAAAGAGATACTTTTCAAGGTGATTATTGAGGGTGAAGAGATTCAGATACGGGTTTCTTGTAAAAGAATTGCAGGTCTAAATGCTGAAGAGAAAGCAAAATTAATAAACATATCTGATTTGATTTCTTCCAAAGATACGATAACGCAAAATCGAGTTAAGGAAATAATCATTCAGATTTTAAGTAGAGTAAGCGAAAAAACTTACGAGAGATTCAAAACAAACAGGCGGAATAAAATAAGGTATAAAGTGTGCGATGATGTCGAGAAAAAGGAAGAACACATAATTCAAAAACTAAATAAGGATTCTAGTACTGGCAAAGAGATTATTAAGAATACTTTTAACCCTGATTTCTCAGATATTACGATTCGAAACGGAATTTGCCCGAAATGTAAAAATGGAAAAATAGTTGAGAAAACGAACAGATATGGGAAACCGTTTTTTGGTTGCTCGATTTATCCTAAATGTGATTATATTCATCGTTCTCTCGAATACTATGATGAAGAACTCAAGATTTGGGTTTTTCACTCTCGATTATAACAATTAGCGAATTAAAGAGGTGGGGAGTAACAAATGAAAAAAACAATAAAGGATTGGTTAGGCAAATCCGAAAATACGATAATCAGATACAAATACCAAACTAGGATAACAATTAATTCTTACTTTGCTTATGACAAACTTGTACATAATACATTGACGAAAGAAAAGTCATTCCTAATAGGGCAAAAGATAACTGATGCTAAAGCAGATAATCTTGATATGACCATTGCAGCGGGAATTGGTTTACTTACGGGAATGATTGATGTTCTGTGGGTGGGTGAGTTTTCTTTAGCAGAAGCTCAAACGATTGGACGAAATCAGGTAAATCAATTTGTAATCAAAGTTGCTCAGTTTAAAGGTTATTCTGGTAATAATCTTGAAGGTGCAATTATCCATTTAGAGAAAAAATACCCGAACCCATCTGATAGATTGATTGGTAAATTTGGTGGAACACTCCAGCATCATTTGCGTGATTTTTCGCATCATTTATCTCCTATAGGTTTGATTTTTTCGATCTTAACTCAATTCACAGGTGAAGGTTATGGTACGGATGTGACAGGTAAGTTTGTTCATTACAAGATTGAAAATTCAGTAGCTTTTGGTAGAAATTTCGAAGAGAAGATTTTTATGGGCGTGATCAATTGGATTTTTCATCTAGTTAGTGATATGGCAGGGTCTAGTCAAAGTGCTGGTCAGGGTACAGGTATTCCTGGTGTTATTGTATCTTTGTTGAAAGAAGCATCAACGTTGCCGATAGTTAAGGATCTAAAAATGAAGTACAAAGATCAAGACATCGGACTATCTTTATGGATTTCGAAACTATTTAACGGGACTGCATTTCATCACACGAGTCACAAGGATGTTGTGAGATTGGATCTTCGAACTGAAATTGGAATCTTAAATTTTGTAGCCAAACAAAGCATGCCTGTTATTGTAAATCAATGTCTTGTTAGAGCGTTTTACTTAGTCACTAGACTGATCAAAGAAATTAACAGTAATGATATTAACTCAATAAGTAAACTAAGCAATTTGAATCCAGAAAAATTCATGCCTAGAAATAACAGATCATTAGCACGCATGATCACCATATCGAGTGGGGTTTTTACAGTTGTGGACACAGCAGATGCTGTTGTACGAGCTGCGCTAAAGAATCCAATAAACAAAATTTACTTCGCAAAACATGTTGTAGTTAGGATAAACTTTGTTGGAATAGCGAATCTTGCTATTGCTCTAAGCAATGATGGGAATTATATTATGTTGGATTTAAAGGAGAATTTCCATAATTTTCAATTAAGGTATTCGAAAATAAAGCAAAGTTTGCTCAGTATAATTAAGAAGAGATTTAAATGGAGATTATTTGTTTGATAATTTATGTTTGTTGATTGATAAGGGGGTAAAACATGAGAGCTTTAAGTGAACAGTTTTTTGAGGATTTAAAATCAGGATCACTGAGTCGGTTGACCAAAGTTGTCAGACATGATGATACATTATGTATGGAGATTCGAGATAACTACATCAATGTATATTACCGTGGCGGGAATCTGTTTAGAATAGAGAGTAAAAAGGGATATTCAATTTCATTTGATGAGAAATATCTCAATCATGGAGTTGATTGCGGGTTTAAATCCTTGGAACTATCCAAGCTTATTACCATGGATGATTATATTAATAATATTCCTTCGTTTAAAAGGGAAATGGATCTTTGGTTCAGCGTCCATCGTAAGCAAGAACGAGAGTATCAACAAGTCATTTTACGTGAGAACAATTTCAGTATGGTCTCTAATGATACGGACTATTTCATCTGTGATATTGAATATGCGAAGAATGAATCTGTGTTAAAGGACGAACGCACTGTAACTGAGGGAAGTCGATTTGATATGGTGGGTGTGAAGTGGCTGTCCAAAAGTTTGGACAGAAAGAACAAGAAATCAATTTCTTTAGCAATCTTTGAGTTGAAATATGGGGATGGCGCAATGATCGGAAGTGCAGGTATTTTGAAGCACTTTAAGGATTTGGATGATTTTATGACCAAGGGAAAACACGTAGAATTGATGGATGAAGCTGAGATTCAGTTTAATCAAAAATACTATCTGGGATTGATTGATGTGTCTAAAAGTAAAATGGAAAATGAACATGAAGGTGTATTTAAGAAAATCGAGATTAATAAAAACATCAAGCCGGAGTACATTTTGATATTTGCGAATCATAAGCCAGATAATTCAATATTGCATAGAGAGTTGAGTGAGGCAGTAAAAGCTTATCCTCAACTGCTTAATAAAGTCGATATCAAGATTGCTCATTCCTCTTTGATGGGATATGGTCTGTATGCCGAACGTATGGTCGATATAAAAGACAATTTAGGAATAATAGAGTAAAGAGATGGATATCATCATTCATCGCGGAGAGCGTCAGATTGGCGGCAACATCATTGAGATTCGAAGTGAAAACACTCGAATCCTTTTTGATGCCGGATTGGATTTAAAAGAAGA
>PHAF01000033.1:0-14655 GCA_002841605.1 Firmicutes bacterium HGW-Firmicutes-10
AGATGTTAAGGCAAGGAAAATCTAAACAAGAAATAGTAGATTGGATCGAGTCTAACAAACTTAAGGTAAATCACTGGTTTACTATAGATAGTTTGGAACATTTAAAGAGAGGGGGGCGAATATCAGCCACCAGTGCAGCTATTGGGGATTTGCTTGTTGTAAAACCAGTTTTGATTGTCTCTAATGATGGAAGTCTTAACGCTGTAAAAAGAATTAGAGGAAGAAAAAAATCGATCAAGACTTTATTTGAAGAATTTAAAGCTCGTGCTATAAAACCAGAAGAACAGATGATATACATCGCTCATGGTGATTGTTTAGAAGATGCAGAGTATCTAAAATCTCTGATTTTAAGTGAGATAACGCCCAAAGACATAATAATAAATATCTTGGGGCCAATTATTGGGACTCATACAGGACCAGGCTTGGTAGGTGTATTTTTCTTAGGGAAAGAAAGATAGTTATATTGTTTACTTACACTAGGATAAAAAAGATATTAGTGTATTAACACTTTAGCAGATGTAGATGACGGGTTATCTTTTCAATCTATATCTGCTATTTTTTAACAAAAAATGAAGTTAGACTGAGTGGTGATAAATAGTGGCATTCGATAGACACAAAAAAATTAAGAGATCTAGACAAATTGTCAAGGTTTTTGCAAATCATGGCTTTGGTACCTTAATGGATAGGTTAGGAATCCTTAAATTTCTTAATATAGATAAGCAATCCAGAGAATATTCAGATGGCGAAATCTCAAAATTATCGATTGGGGCGAGATTGAGATTATCTTTCGAAGAATTGGGACCAACATTTATAAAATTAGGTCAAATCATGAGTACTAGACCAGATTTGCTGCCTCATGACATTATTCACGAACTGGAAAAACTTCAGGATGCAGTAGCGCCATTTCCTATGACTGAAGTACGGGAAGTAATAGAATTTGAGTTGGGAGATAAACTAGAAAATATATTTAAAGAGTTCAAAGAGGAGCCCATAGCTGCAGCATCTATTGGTCAAGTACACCGAGCAAAATTACTCTCAGGTAAAGATGTGGTTGTAAAAGTTCAGAGACCTAATATTGAAAAGAATATTAAACTTGATTTGGGTATATTGAAGGACCTGGCAGATTTTGTTGACAATCATACCAGACTAGGCAAACTTTATAGCTTTAGCAAAATGGCTGAAGAGTTCGAGACTACTTTGACAAATGAGTTGAACTTTCGTTCTGAAGGGGAAAATGCTGAAACTTTTAAAGTGAATTTCAAAGATGATGATAATATTATAGTTCCAAATATTAGTTGGATTCATACAACTAATCGTGTTTTAACAATGGAAGAGATCAAAGGGATATCGTTAAAGAATTTTGAAGCATTAGAGCAAGCAGGATTTGATAAAACAGTAATTGCGAGAAATTTAGCTACATCTATTTTATACCAGATATTAAGAGATGGTTTCTTCCATGGAGATCCCCACCCGGGGAATATAATGGTGCTCGAGAATAATACGATAGCTTTCTTAGATTTAGGCATGATTGGGCAATTGAACCCTCATAGGAAAAACCAATTTCTGAAAATGCTGATGGGAATAACGCTGAAAGATAGTAAACTAATCGTTCAAGCAATTGTTGAACTAGATGCAATGTCAGAAAGAATCAATATGAGAAAGCTGGAAAAAGATATTGATCGATTGAGAGATCAAGTTCTGTCAGTTCCATTGAGTCAAATTAAAATCGGTGAAGTTTTTAATGAAGTTTTTGACCTGGCTTTTTCATATAATATTATGATTCCAGGAGAATTCACCATGCTTGCCAAATCCCTCATCACTTTGGAAGGATTGGTAGAAAAATTGGATCCAGATCTTAACGTCTTGGAAATTGCTGAACCAATTTCAGGAAAGTTGATTTTTACTTTGATTTCTCCTGAGAAAATTGGTAAGGAAATCCTGGGCGGCGCTATGGATTACGGTAATCTTGTTCGAAAGTTTCCGACTGCCTTGTTGAGTTTTCTAGATAAATTGGAACATGATGATTTTATAATGCAATTTAAGCTGAAAGATGCAGATCGATATGTACAAAAGCTTGATAGGGCATATAGCAGGTTATCAATAAGCATAGTCCTTCTATCTTTAAGTATAGTAATTGCTGGAATAATCGTTGGATTAGGTTTAGCTGATATAGAAGGGACTGAAATTATAACAGTCATTATTACTACACTCAGAGGAAGCCTTGTCCTAGCAGGAATCTTAATTGTGGCACTGATTATTTCAATTTTCAGATCAAAACGTCTATAACCTGTACATTGAAAATATTTATCTTTGAAAGCGAGACATTAACATGGGAGTTGATTTTATACTTAATTTTGCGCTTTACTCATTCATTGGATGGATGATGGAAACTATATTTGCTAGTGCATTACAAAGGAAATTTATTAACAGAGGATTTTTAAGAGGACCATTCACTCCGATATATGGGTTTGGTGCTATTCTAATCGTGATTTCCTTAAACTGGATTTTTATTCCTACGCAAAATGCATCAGTGCTACTGATTAGTAAATTGATTTTGTCAACATTATTAGTGACAGTGTTGGAATTCATAACTGGATTTGTGCTAGAAAAAATTTTCCATACCAAATGGTGGGATTACAGTGAAAATTTTCTAAATCTTAAGGGATACATTTGTTTGAAGTATTCTCTGCTATGGGGAATGTTGGCATTTTTACTAATTCGAATAGTTCACCCATTAATCGCGGAATACATTTATCTAATTCCTGAATCAACAAAGAGGTACGTTGCAGTATTTTTTGTTATATATTTTATTCTTGATACCACAATATCGGTAATAAGCGCATTGGATTTAAGGAAGACAATTATTCATTACTCGGATTTATCATTGGATATATATAAAGAGAAAATTATCAAATACAAAAGAATATTTTTTGCATTTCCCCGGTTATTACTCTTAAATGCTAATGTTTTAAATCGCGATGTGAGGAGCATTTTAAATGATAGAATTGATAAAATCAAAGATGAAATTAAAAACAGATTTAGCGATTGAGAAAGAATATAAAGATTGTGTTAATGATCTGATTAATCATGAAATGGTAAGAAAAATGCATAACTTTGTGCAGCATGGAGATATAAGCTGTCTTGATCATAGCTTTAATGTGTCGTATATAAGCTATAGGGTATGCAAAATATTGGGGTTTGATTATAGCTCTGCAGCCAGAGGTGGCCTACTCCATGATTTTTTCTTATATGACTGGCATGTTGATAAACCGTATAAAGGGCTCCATGGATTTATCCGTCCAAATATTGCTTTGCAAAATGCTAACGAACATTTTTTCTTGAACAATATAGAGCGGGACATAATAAAAAAGCATATGTGGCCAATGACAATTAGACCGCCAAGGTACAAAGAATCTTTTGTTGTCTTAATGGTAGATAAATACTGTGCATCAATGGAGATAGTTAAAATTAAGAGCAAAAGTAATGTTAATCAGTATCAAGAAATGTCTACAACCCTAAAGGATGAGAAAATATAAGAATATATAATACGCTCAGTTAATTTATATAATCTAAATAATTGATTAACATCGAGATGCTGGTGATTGATATGTTTCCGAGAACGTAGGATTCAAAATCCGGCTCAAGACATCAAAGCCATCAACTCCGGCCAATTACATTATGGAATGGCATCAATATCAACTTCTCAATCTAAAAGCTTGGACATGTTCCCACTTACGTAAGCTTGAAAATCGGCCATTTGACATCAGTTGGCCAAACTCCTGACACTCCATTACATGGAAAACATCCAAATCGAGCACTCCACCTAAAATAGTGGACGTATTTCCTTGTACGAGCAAAAGCACAAAAGTGTTGTCGACGTGTTTCCTTGTACGAGAAAATTCGAAAATACACTTAAGACATTCAAACGGGCGCTTTTAGCCATGTTGAAACCGTCTCACTGTTAACCAGAAAAAAAGATTAATGTATCTGGGGGGGAATATCAATGGAAACAAAAGTATTACATAAATTACTCAATGATTACGATCCAGATTTGCCTATTGAAAGTATTGATGATGACATGTTAATTATAAGTCCCAATGAATATTTAACTCTAAGTGCTGCTGAGGCAAACGAATTGCTGGAGTTAAATGGTAGCGGAATTCATTGGCATATGGAAACAGAAGAAATGGCTGGATTTATCATTGATATCCTTGAAGGAAATTCTATTATCATTGAGATAAGATCTATTTTTGTGAAAGTTATTCCTTCAAAGTACAAAATTTATTCAAAAGAGAAATATGAGAAAATCAAACATCGATATATTGGGAAAAAGAGGGTACGCATCTACTCCGGAAATTCGATTATTCAGAGGGCAGATTGATTATTTAGATATGTTGTTTTGTCAATTCTTTCCATTTGGAGATGGTAGTATTGCTGACTAAAGTGGAGACACTCAATAACTGAAATCATTGAACTCAAAAGGCTTATGCTGGTTCTATCGTTTGACGATATCAATCACCTCGTATAAGTCTTTTTTTATGAATAATATTCTTGTGTTGATTGATTCAATTAGAATGATCTGCATAGAATCGAAATAATAAATTGCAATCTAAACCTAGTTTTGGCTCGATAGAATATGGATATAAAGTTTAGATTGTTTCATTACAAATACTGAAATTCAAAGTAATAGTTATCATCTGATAATAGTTTTATAAATATAATATATATAGTTGTAATAATATTAGATGAAAATCTAAAAAACTATTGACAATATAATTAGACAGAATTATAATGATGATGAAGAAAGTAGAGGTGAACATAATGTTCAATCAATTTCTAAATAATGATGAATCCAAATTCACCATTGATTTCACAGAAGTATGTAGCAATGATCTTAAGCAATACTGCAAGTCAGAAAATGTTATGCTTTCATCACTAATGCTTGCCACCAAAACAAAAGGTACAATAAAGTTCAGAATGGAGCTCGCTACCTGTCATTTTCTACAACGTATTAACGCATGGTTGAGTATCGTTATAAACCGACTCACAGCTGACATTGAACAAAGTGGAAAGGTCCATAAACTGACATGATGAAAAAAGTAGAAGTATCGCTTCAGACAAACCCAGTTTTTGAATTGCTTGTATCGCTCAATCGTATTGCGGATTCCGATCAATTGGAAAGCAGTTATTTTGAAAATGCCGGTTATCCGCCTAATCCTCGAATGACTGAGATCATTCAGGAAATAAAAAGCAACTTGTCAACATTTTATCGACAAGAGATTTCATTCTTTTTTAGCAAACCGGTTTGCTCACTGTTATGGGATTTTGTTATTACTGAGGGGATACATGATATCAACCAGTTGCCTGTTAAGTTTGCTGAGCTTTCAGATATCGATAGTTTGAAACATTTACTGTGTGACATTGTTGAATCAGTTTGTGAACAGGAAGCGGATATTTGCCAATCTGAAAAAGGGGCAGAGATTTTGCTTGCGGACCTGGAATCATTTGAACAACGTTTGGCAGGATGCCAAAACTTATCAACTGCAGATCGGGAAAAAGCTTTGGAATTTTTGCGCTATCCTGCTGAAGCAAAGTTACGTCTTGTGAACTTGCTGGAACAATATGTGAGAGTTTTCGCACCATATGTTGCAGAACTTGATGAACTGGACAGAGCAGAAGTGGAAAGAAGTCGTAGTGCTTGTTTAGACAATTTTGAAGAATTTGTAACAAATTATCTGAAGATAAATTTAAAAATTTTAGCGCCTGCTAAACAGGTGATATTAATCCCTAATGCATTCTCAGAAATTCTCACTTATTTTCTCCAACCTGCAAAAGGTAAGTTTGTGCTCGTGTATGGTGCTTTCATCAGTAAAAAACGAATGCGTGAGAAGCGAAGTGAAGAAATCAAACAGTTCTTAAAAGTGCTTTCGGAAGAAAAACGCATCGATATAATCAAAATTCTTGCAGCTAAACCTGCGCTCGGAAGTGACTTAGCCAAACAGATTGGGCTAACAAATGCCACAGCATCCTATCATATGACCATGATGCTGGGCATCGGTTTAATTGATTACGAACGGGTTGGGCAGAGGCTACATTATGTTTTGAAGAAGGAAGTGCTTAAAGATTTGTTGGATAAAGCATACCAGGAACTTACGAACCTATAACCAATTAAGAGAAAACTTAAGAAATTTTGATAATCACAATAAGAAAGTGTCAGTACATTAATAAAATATTGACACTTTTTGCATGGAATTACGACAGTATTGCATATGATATTTATTATAGAGTATGTGGTAAAACACGTTGAGACGGTTTGTTTGCTGTTTAAGAAAGCATAGTAATACATGGACGAAAGGCAAAAGAATATTTCATAACTCGCAAACAAGATACTTATTCATGGAGAAATGAAATACTAATTGGTCAAGTCAAAAAATAAAGTGCTAAGCTTAGATCTTTGCGTAAGTCTGATCATTTAAAGAACTCTGAGTATTTAGATAAGAATAACTCATACTCGCTTTTTTCAGTAATCCAGATAATTACATTGATTTCTTTACTATCTAGGCGCGAATAGGCCTCTAGACGATGATTACCATCATTTAGTTCAAATTCATCATCAACAAAATGAACAATCAGGGGCGGCATATCGGTATCTGTTTTTATAGCGTTTTCAAGCATTACGACTTTCTTTTCAAACCAATCTGCATCTACTTTCCACTTCATGGTTTCCTCAGGACCACAACATCGAGAAAATAACGATAATGGCATTTTTATGGGTCCTAAAAAATATCTGTCAAGCAATTTTAAGCCATCTGAAAATTCTCTATTGTTTCCGTCAGATTTCAAGTATGAATGAACCCAATCTTCAAGTCTTCCACTTTTCGCAAACGCTTGAGCCGAAGACAAAGTGCCTCTATATTCCATAATGAGCATCTCCTTTTAGTGAACGATCGCACGAATAACGCATTTCTTTGAAGTGATAATCAGATATTCGATAGGTACTTTCTTTGGATTCAATAATCGTTTTTAGAAAGTGTCTATGCAGTCTTTACCTTCACAACATTCAATTCATGTGAATAAATTATATACGGTAATTGAGTGATTTCATATATAATGGACATAGATATTTCGCTTGAAAGTGCTACATTCGTTTACTGTAATATGTGGGGATGGTATTCTGCTAGAACAAAAAACCAAAATAGACTATGAGTGAAGTAAAGGTTTTGGATTACTATTGATAAAAGCAAAATGAAATTTTAGAAAGAATGGGGAAGCAAATAGGTTATTTGCAGATAAATAATGAAAAATATCGAAGCATTATGTGGAGGACGTGAAAACAGAATATTCAGGATAACTGATCAAGTGATTCGACCGTCAGATGCCTAGACACCCCATATTCATGATTTCCTAAACTTTCTGATTGTTGAAGGTGTAACATATGTGCCCCGACCCTATGGTATCAATGAAAAGAATGAGGAGAGCTTATCATATTTTCAAGGTGAGGTCTATAACTATCCATTGCCTGATTTCATGTTACAAGATCATATGATTATATCATCCGCGAAATTGTTAAGAAGTTTCCATGAAGTTAGTGGAATGTATATCGATAAGATAACCAACCAAGAAAAGTGGATGTTGCCAGTTATTGATCCGATCGAAGTAATGTGTCATGGTGATTTTGCCCCTTACAACGTCACAATTGTCGATGGGGAGGCTTTTGGAATCATTGATTTTGATACATTGCACCCTGGACCAAAAATGTGGGATATCGCTTATGCAGTTTATCGCTGGGTACCATTTACAAACCCTACAAATCCAGATTGCTGTTTTTCTTTAAATGAACAAATAAGGAAGGCAAAGTTATTCTTGGATACTTACGGAGTAAAATTTGATGAGCGAGAGTTACTTCCTCAAATGATGACTGATCGTCTGACTAGCCTGATCAGCTATATGAAAAATCAAGCAAAAAATGGAAATGAGGACTTTCAGAAGAACATCGAAGAGGGACATATGGATTTGTATATAAATGATGTTCAATACATAGGTAAGAATGAAAGAATGATAATAGATGGAGTTAGTAAATAATCATTAGAGTTACAACAATAATAACTATTCAAGAAACGTTGATTCCGTTGCCTTGATATCCAGTAGTTAAAGTGCTGTTATCGGTTACAATCTCGTTAATAACAAATACAATATTAGTAAAACTAAAGGAGAATCAATATGTCTAGAGTAGCAATCGTCTATTGTGAGAGTTATGAGTACAGTGAAGTCAAAAAGGCTGTTGAAAGAGGATTTGACTTGCTTGGTGGTTCAATGATGTTTGTCCGTCCAAATGAAAAGATTCTGATTAAACTGAATTGGCTATCCGCAGATCCACCTGAAAAATGTGTTACAACCCATCCGGCTGTTTTCAAGGCTGTATCGGAAGTTTTACAGAGTGCGGGTGCGATACTGTCATACGGCGACTCTCCGGCTTTTCATAGTCCTGAAACCGCTGCGAAACGGACCGGGATATCAGGTATTGCCGAAGAACTGAAAATCCCTATTGCGGATTTCAAAACGGGTAAAGAAGTCCATTTTACTGAGGGCTATCAGAATAAGAAATTTACCATCGCTACTGCCGTTTTGGAAAGTGATGGAGTCATAAGTCTGCCAAAGATGAAGACACATGGATTTCAACGAGTTACCGGAGCGTTAAAAAACCAATTCGGATGCATACCCGGAGCGCTTAAAGGTGAATTTCACGTAAAAGTACCGGATGCATATGAATTTGCCAGAATGTTGGTTGACCTGAATGCTTGTATTCATCCAAGACTATATGTCATGGATGGTATTTTTGCGATGGAAGGGAATGGTCCTAAGGGAGGCAACCCAAGGAAGATGAATGTGCTTCTGTTTTCGACCGATCCAATTGCACTTGATGCTACACAATGCCGTCTGATGAATCTCGATCCTGCCATGGTACTGACTAATAAAGCCGGAATGGAAATGGGAGCAGGAACCTATTTGGAAAAAGATATTGAAATCCTGGGGGATCCGATTGAAGATTTCATAGCCATGGATTTTGACGTCAATAGAGAACCTGAGAAACCTTTTAAAAAGAGCGGTGGAATGCAGTTTGTCAAAAACGCGATATCACCCAGACCTTATATCGTGGCCGAGCATTGCGTCAAGTGTGGTATTTGTGTGAACATGTGTCCTGTTGATCCCAAAGCGGTCAATTGGCATGATGGGAACAAGATTAATCCGCCTTCCTATAAATATGACAGATGTATCCGCTGTTATTGTTGCCAAGAGCTATGTCCAGAAGGTGCGATTTTGATTAAAAAGCCATTAATTCGCAGGATTTTCAGTAAATAAATCAATCATAAAAACATACCTGTTGTCATTTATTGATGTTTCATGATGGAATCAGGATTTTAAGTCAAGTATTGAAGTTAATAATTCATGTAATACCATACCAGCACACTTTTTTCTCTGGATAAAGTTCTTTTTCTCATATAAAGATGAAGTGTATTACTCTTGTCGGTTGAACTCAAGTGATTTATTGCGCTTCTATTGTTATAATTGTATTAACATATATTGCAACAAGATAATGAGTCTGATTTTTTGCTAAAAAGATGCAATTACCAATGGTTGCATGTGTGGTATGAAAGGAATGAATATATGAAAGAAATTCAATTCTCAATCGAAATAAATGCCTCAAAAGAAAAAGTTTGGGCAACCCTCTGGGATGATGATTCATTCCGTGATTGGGCGAATATTATTGATGAGGGCACATACATGAAAGGCATTATGGAAGAGGGCAATGAAATTCAGTTTATATCATCTGTAAATGGTTATGGAGTGACAGATCTGATAGAGAGACTTATTCCCAATGAGTTTGTGTTATTCAGGCACAGTGCTGACACATCTGAAAGTGGAAAGCAAATACGCACAAACGAGTGGACAGGCGGATCTGAAAGTTACTCACTTATCGAAGAAAACGGTATTACAACATTATTGGTTAAGACGGATGTTCCGTCAGAACAAGAGGAAACGTTTAATATCAGATTTCCACGTGCTTTAGAGCGTGTAAAAGCTTTAGCTGAAGGAGGAAACGAAAATGTCATTTGAAGCATATTTGGACAACATTGTTAAGAAAACCGGGAAGACTCCCATGCATATGCGAGATGAGGCTATTCAACAAGGTATTTTGACGGATGACATGAAGGCCACGGTTTTTACGGATTGGTTAAAAAATGAATATCAACTTGGTCATGGACATGCTATGGCCATGTGGAAGTACTTTATCGATCACCAATGGATTATCACGAAGCACTCAAAGCTGTAATAAGGGAAAAATTTTTGACAATGAGTTTCACTTTTGAGTGTCAAAGGAGGTAATAACATGCAAACAGTTAATGAACCATACCTCAAAGATCCTGCTATTCGGCCTTCCAGTGATGTTATTTCAGATGCGCTTAAAGAAGCAAACAATACCTATATGAAATTTGTCAGTGAACTCGAAAATCATGATATTCATATGGATTGGCGTTATTACACGGATGGTAAAGCATGGCTGGCAAAGGGTTTACATCATTGGATAGGTGTAAGAGGCGGGCAAAAAGAAACAACCATATTTTGGTTATCCATTTGGGACGGTTTCTTTAAGGTGACATTCTTTATTCCGGAAAAGGTACGTGCAAATGCGCTTGCTCTTCCGCTTGACAATGTGGTTAAGCAAATGATAACGGACTCAAAAAAGATGGGAAAACTGAAATTCTTCCCAGTTGTCTTCGATGTCTGTTCGGATGAAAGATTTGAGGATATATTCTCTCTTGTCGATTTTAAGAAAAACTATAAATAGAATATGATCAGTGAAAGATAATATGCTTAATTCGCGAGTACTAAAGACGTCAAGGAGCTAACTTTTATGTATTTGATGAGGTGTGGAATAACAGGAATTCCCACAAGGGTGAGCAATATGAAAATAGTGACATTCAATATCCGCTGTGACTGCGGAGTGGATCAAGAGAATAATTTTGAATTCAGAAAGCCTCATATTCTTAAGAAACTGCTTGATGAGCGTCCGGATATCATCTGTTTTCAGGAAGTGATGTCGCATATGGCACTATGGCTGAATGACTCATTGACGGACTATCATATTGTCGGATGCGGACGGGATGAGAATCTTGATGGGGAACAAATGACGATTGCTTTTAGAAGAGAGCGTTTTTCTCTGATAGCGCTCAATAACTTTTGGCATTCCGATACTCCGAGTGTTCCGGGGAGTCATTTTCCTGAACAAAGCAACTTCCCGCGGCTTTGTACAGAGTGTTTTCTAATGGAGCGAAAGAGCAAAAAGATTATTCGGGTGGTGAATACGCACCTTGATCATGTGAGTTCGGATGTACGGCGTAAGGAACTTGAATTTGTGATGAGTACCATCCGATCAGTGTCTATGTACAAGGAAAGTCTGACTTTTCTTGTGGGGGATCTCAACGCCGAGCCTGAATCCGAAGAGATGGCAGTGATGAAATCATATCCCGATTTCAAATGTCTTACAGAAGACATCGGAATGACTTATCACGGTTATTTCCGTGATGATCAGGTATCAATGAATGATCATTCGCCACAGATCGATTATATTTTTGTTCGCGGTGATGTTCAGTTGAAGTCAGTTGAGAAGTGGATGGATGTACATGAAGGTGTGTATCTGTCAGACCACTTTCCGGTGTCAGTGGTTTTGGAGTAATAGATCATAGTTTAGTAAGGAGGGATTTGGCTATGAAAAGTTTGAAAGTAGCTTTATTGCAGTTGATGCCTGAAGACACACTCGACGGAAATCTTCAAAAAGGACTGGAATATTGCAGAAAAGCGAAGGAAATGGGTGCAGACATTGCATTGTTTCCTGAAATGTGGAGTGTTGGTTATAACATTCCGGAAGATATTGATAAATTGCATTCAAACGCTTTATACGCGGATAGTGCATTTGTCAGCTCATTTGGTAATCTTGCAAAAGAACTCAATATGGCTATCGGAATAACATTTCTTGAGAAGTACGATCCTTTACCAAGGAACACCTTTTGCCTGTTTGATCGTTTTGGCAATAAGATACTCACTTACGCAAAAGTACATACATGTGATTTTGATGATGAATGCAGATTAACGCCGGGTGATGATTTTTATGTTGCCGATTTAGATACAGAAGAAGGCAATATAAAAATAGGTGCAATGATTTGTTATGACAGAGAATTTCCGGAAAGCGCGAGAATTCTTATGCTGAAAGGGGCAGAGATTATTCTGGTTCCAAACGCATGTCCTATGGAGATAAACCGCATTTCACAACTAAGAGCAAGAGCTTATGAAAACATGGTTGGAATTGCCACGGTCAATTATCCGACAGGTAAGCCTGACTGTAACGGTCATTCTACTGCTTTTGATGGAATCGCATATAAGCCTACCGAACCTGGTTCAAGAGATACACTTATTATTGAAGCTGGAGA
Organism: Firmicutes bacterium HGW-Firmicutes-10; assembly: GCA_002841605.1. Classification (GTDB taxonomy): domain Bacteria; phylum Bacillota_I; class Bacilli_A; order Erysipelotrichales; family Erysipelotrichaceae; genus UBA2227. The sequence goes on from PHAF01000033.1 coordinate 12,489, forward strand.
AGTTGAAGGGATTTACATTGCTGATTTCCCTGTTGATGAAATCAGAGAGTATAGAAATCATGAAGTACATGGCAATGCATATCGTCATCCCCTAAAATACAAATTACTTATTGATGAAAGCATCGAAGAACCATTTATCAGAAAAAATTATAGAAAATAGTATTGGTATTAAATCTTGTCCATTTGATTGTTATTGCTCATATGCTTTTCTTCAGTAAGGATGTGCTGTACATCATTATACATTTTCCAGTCATTATAGTTTTATTTTTTTATCGGGTTTATGGAAAGTCAAAAATTAGAGAATATGTTATAATCTAAATTGTTAAAATCGAATGAAAGGGGTAAGTATCCATTGGTCGATATTGACCATAGGAGGGTTAAAACCATATGTTAAAAATTTTCCGAACGTTGTTACTTGCACTATTACCAGCTACCATATTGGCTGTCTATTTTTATCGGGAGAAAGCTGTTTTCCTTATTTTGGTAGGGGTTATCGTTGCTGTGGGATCTGAGGCACTGTTTCAGTTTGTATTTAAGAGAAAATATACGTTTAAAGATGGGGGAGCAATCGTAACAGGACTGCTGTTAGCACTGTCTGTCTCACCATCAACACCTTTATATGCCTTGGCTGCAGCTACTTTTGTGGGTGTAGTCTTTGGTAAACAAGTGTTTGGCGGCTTTCCAAAAAATCTTTTCAATCCGGCTTTATTTGGACGGCTTTTTCTGGTGTTGGCTTTTCCAACTGCCATGTCCCCATGGTTAACCCCTGTGGACATGGTTTCAGCAGCGACACCTCTACAGGTTTTCAGAGCATCAGGCGCAACAACATCCATATTAAATCTTTTTATTGGTAATATCGGTGGTAGTATCGGTGAAGTATCCGCGTTGGCACTTATACTAGGCGGAGCATTTCTTATTCGCGAGAAGTTCGTCAATTGGCGTATACCGGTAGGTTATTTGTCTGCGATGTCTGTTGTGGCATTGTTGGTCGGACAGAATCCTCTATTCCATCTGTTTTCCGGAAGTGCAATGTTAGCCGCGTTTTTTATGGCAACAGATCCGGCAACCTCGCCGAAATCAAACGAAGGTCGTTGGATATTCGCGATTGGAATCGGCTTGATCGTAATGGCTATCCGTTTGTGGGGATGGCTTCCAGAAGGCACCACCTTTGCAATTTTGGGAATGAACTATCTGGTCCCATTCATTAATACTGAAATGGATCGGTTGAAAGCAGAAAAGAACGCAAAGGCTAAAAAAGCAGAATAATCTTCACTTATTTACCTGACTCAAGCGGATTATCGAGAGTTAAAAACATCTACATTTAGATGTTTTTCTATGTACAAATCTTTTCGAGAATAACTAAAGTAATAAGAATTATTCTCAGAAGAACCACGAAATTTAGTTAAAAAAGCATAAATTTGAGATATAATTAAGCTACAGAATAACATGTAAATCTAAACAATGTATGTCAGAGATTCGATTTTCTAATTAGAGAATCGAGTTTATGAGTTGATCCTTGGTAATTGAATTTCCTGAAACCAGTTGAATCTTTTGCCAAACAACTCTTCGGCAAAACAGTGGAAGATAATTGTAATTGTGATTTAAGAAGTATTATGACTTTTCATTAAGATCAATTGCAAAACTCAATTCCAATCTGAAAACAACGGTCATCCCCAATATTTAAGTAAGTCTTGTATGCGGGATTGTGTGGCGGATGTTTTTTTGTGTTTTATAAATCCTATTTGATAATTTGTTTATCTTGATTGACTCATAAGGAGGACAAAATGATGGAAAGGAGATTTGACTACATAATTGTTGGTTCCGGTGTAGGTGGAGCAACAATAGCAAGAGAATTGAGTAAAAAAAATAATAGCATCCTTGTAATAGAGAAGGGAGAGATGGAAAAAAGCTACGGGACATTCATGGATAGTGCAAGGTATTTTGATGTAAACAAAGTAACAAAAATACCGAAAAAATCAAAGGAAGGTGTTACGATATGGCGGACTTTTATGGCAGGAGGAAGTGCTTTTGTTTCAGCAGGCAATTTCTTCAGATGTTTAGAAAGTGACTTTAAATCAATGGGGATCGACCTAAGTGATGAATTTCTGGAAGCAGAAAAAGAACTCCGTGTTGCACCCCTTGATGATTCACTTATATCAGAGGGTTC
>PHAF01000033.1:14717-18332 GCA_002841605.1 Firmicutes bacterium HGW-Firmicutes-10
TGGATATTCAATGGAACCCATGATGAAGTCCATTGATCCGCAAAAGTGTATCCGATGTGGATTATGTATGCTCGGATGTAAAACAGGTGCAAAATGAACACCAGTAGTATATCTGAATGAAGCACTGGCTAATGGGGTAGAAATTATCTACAACACAACAGTAAAAAGTGTCATTTCAGAAAATGGAAAAGCAGTGGGAGTCATAGCCAGTTCGTCTAATAAGGATGTTACATTGTATGCAAATTCGGTAATATTATCAGCCGGAGGGTTGGCAACACCTGTAATACTTCAGTCTTCGGGGATCGAAGAAGCAGGATCCAATCTTTTCATTGATATATTAGTGACTACTTATGGAGTTCATGAAAATCTTAACCTTATAAAGGAACCTCAGATGGCCATGGTAAATTTGGATTTTCATGATAGTAAAGGATTTATGCTATCACCATGCGTTAATCACCCTCGTCAACTAAGATTCTTGGAAGCAGGGCTCAAAGGATTATCGTTACCAACACATAGGATTTTAGGGATAATGACCAAAATATCCGATGATGCTACGGGTAGGGTTTATCCCGATGGTTCTGTTTCAAAGGATTTGACTGAGTCAGATTTGGAAAAAATAAGACTGGGAACCTCTATATCAAAGGAAATACTAATAAAAGCAGGTGTCGATCCTGATTCATTTGTTGAAACACAACCGGCGGGAGCACACCCCGGCGGTACAGCAGCAATCGGGCATGTCGTTGACACAAACTTACAGACCAAAATCAATAATTTGTATGTTTGTGATGCCAGCGTTTTCCCTAAGGCACCAGGTCTCCCTCCGATTTTAACAATCATTGCCTTGTCTAAGCACTTGGCAAAACAGTTAACGTAAATAATGAACGAAACATAGATTTGTGCTCACAAAGGCAGTCATGTAGTGAAAGCTTAATGAATAATTCCCTATAGTCAATTTAAAGTTTGTTTATTATGTTATAATGCGCATGCAATCTAACAATGCAAAAGGAGTATCAAATGGACATAAAAGAACAATTAAAAGACAAAAAGTACATCAAAGCATATTCCGAAACCAAACTTTTTGAGAAGATCTTAAAATTTGCGAAAGCTGCAGGAATCAAAATTATATATATTGCTCTTATTTTGTACTATACCTTACAAAAATCGACGACGCCGATGTGGGCTAAATCAATGATTGTCGGTGCTCTGGGTTATTTCATATTACCTATTGATTTTATACCGGACTTTATCCCGTTTGTCGGTTACACGGATGATCTATCCGCTTTAGCCGGTGCACTTGTAGCGGTAGCCATGTATGTCGATGAAGAAGTGAAACAGAAATCAAAAGAAAAGCTGCATATATGGTTTGATAAAATTGAGAATACAGAATTAAAAAGTGTAGATAAAAAGATCAAGATACAAGACGGATTGAATTAGAAAAGAATTCTCAATGACTTGCTGAAAACAGTGAGTCTTTTTTTGTGATCATTTAGTTTTCGATTGGTTGTCGAGGCAAATTAACAAAAATATGTCGCATAAAAGCAAATGGATGTTAAAATACTTATGGAAACATCAATGGTGAGATTGGTTATCAAACAAGATCATAGAGGTGACATATGATTGGTGAAATCGTAAGAGTAATCATAGACAGACCTCTCGGAAGTTATCACCCTGAACACAAAGAACTATATTACCCGATCAACTATGGTTATATTGATGGTATTTTTTCCTTTGATAAAGAAGAGCAGGATGCATATGTTCTTGGATTAAATGAACCCGTCGATGAGTTCACAGGAGTCATTATCGCAATCGTACATCGTTTGAATGATATTGAAGATAAATGGGTCGTTGCGCCTATAGACAAGTCGTTCACTAAATCAGAAATCATTGAAATGATTCGATTTCAAGAACAATATTTTCAGTCTGATGTCATTACTGAAGCGGATATGGAAGTTAAAAATATTATGATAGAAAGAGAACAATAATGGAAAGTGTCACCAAGCGTAAACTAAATAAAGATACCATTAAAAGTCTGGTAAGATTTGCATTTAAAGACAGATTCGAAGTAGCACAGATGACAGAACTGACGGATGGATACTTTAATAACAGTTATTTGATTCTACTGAGCGGTGGTAAAAAAGTTGTGTTGAAAATATCGCCGAAAGACGATGTGAAAGTGCTTAGATATGAGAAAAATCTTATGAAAGCAGAAGTCTCTGTTTTAAATATGATTGCCGAAAAAAGTGATGTTCCTGTTCCGAAGGTTCTATTTTATGATGATGGAAGAATATTGATTGACAGTGATTATTTCTTTATGGAGTATATTGAAGGTATACCTTTAAACAAAGTAAAAGACAATATGACTGAAGAGCATTTACGAAATGTTGGATCGGACTTGGGTAAATATAGCAGAAAGATTCAAAATATAAAGGGAGACTATTTTGGCTTCATCAACATTGAGAACCGAAGATACGATCAGTGGTATGAATGTTTCAAAATGATGATTACTGATTTGATGGACGATGCCGAATCAGAGAATGTAAGTTTACCCGTTACAAAAGAACAAGCACTTTGCATTGTAGAAAAAAATCAATCAAATCTTGGACATGTGGATTCCCCATCTCTTCTGCATAAAGATTTATGGGATGGCAATATATTCGTCGATCCAGTCAATTACGCAATCAAAGGCATTATTGACTGTGAAAGAGCGATTTACGGAGATCCTTTATTGGAAGCGGTATGCGGATTTTTGGATGGAAACGAATTTTTTATGAGTCAATATTTTGGTAAAGCAAATCTGGACGATGCTGAGCAGATGAGGGTAAAACTATACAAATTCTACCTGTTTTTATTGATGGTCATTGAATGTCCATATCGTCAATATAGCGATCCCAATTTTGAAATATGGGCTAGAAACGAACTTACAAAAGTCACAAGAGAATTGGAGTACTAAGAGAATACTTTTTAAAAGAAAAGCGGAAATTTGATGACGTAATAGATGAATGCAGTTGAAACAGAATTTGCATTGAGCATTCTTTGGTTTGGGAGGTATCGATGAAATATTTTCTAAATAGATCAGAAAACCTCAGTCTAAACCGGTAAAGAAAAAAATATTCCTTTCTGAATTCATGTTTCTAATTGGAATCGTTTTTGGGATCTGCAACTCAAAGCGAATAATGCCTATGAAAAACAGTTTGATTGTCCGGACACATCACTTATTTCTGAAAGTATCAATAGTTAGCTGATTATTTTAGATAAAATCAGTATAAGAAAACCCTAATGGAACTTGATGAGCTTTAGGGTTTTCTTTTATCTTATGTTGATTGCTGTTGAAGATTAATGCCATCTTCCACCCAGACCGAAATGCTTTTTGGTTCTGCGGGAAATTCTCCATAGTTTTGATCATCGATGGTGATCTTGTCCAGACAGTTCCCTGTAAAATCAGCATATACTTTTCCATGTTCAGAATCACCAAGAAACATCCGAATCGATTTTCTCTCTTTGGTTGAAATGACAACTGCAAGTTTGTGCGGATGATCCTGATCGCCGTGTCTGACCCATCCGATCAGATCAGGTTCATTGAAGTAATCATCTTGTTTGCCGTAAGCATGATTTTTT
>PHAF01000034.1 GCA_002841605.1 Firmicutes bacterium HGW-Firmicutes-10
CCTGATGCGGAAAGCTTGGAGAAATTTCTGAGGTTCCGTGATGAGTGGAATGTTCCGATCTTTATGGGTGAAGGCGGAGAGAATAATAAGGAGTGGTATAGCGGAGCGTTTGCGATGTATGAGGAACTGGATATTTCCTGGAATTTTTGGACATATAAAAAAATGGATACGACCAACTCGATGGTATCGGTCATTAAGCCGAAGCATTGGAATCGTTTGGTTGAACATATGGAAAAGGGTACAGATTTAACTTCAAGTGAAGCAAGTGAGATTCTAGCGGAGTATTTACACAACATAAAACTTGAGAATTGCGTGCTTGTGGATGAGGTCGTTAATTATTTGTTCCGTCGTCCAAGCATAAACCTTCCGGCGATATTTTATAATTGGGATGACAATTCCAAATCCGCGATGTCGAGGAATGTGAATGTCGGATATAGAGTTGACGATGGCCGAGACATCATCTTTCTCAACAGTAAGCTAGAAAGACCTACTTTCCAACACGGTGGGGGTCAGAGTTGGAAGGATGATGAGTGGTTATGTGTGAGGTTGTTGCCTTCTGAGCGGTTGGACTATTGGTTTAGCTCAGAAATAACTCAAAAAGTGAGTTTACGTCTGGATTTATGCGTAGATACCAAGTCGAAGCTGAGGGTGTCATTGAATGATGAAATTGTATCAATTGATTTGGATGTCAGTGATAGAACAAATATTGATGTAATGTCGAAAGTTATTGATCCGGGTAAAATCAAGGTCAGTGTAGAAATTGTCAGTGGTGAGGTCAGATTAGTAACAGTTGGTTTGATTGTTAAGGAATAATAACAACTGCGTTGATCAATGAGTAGCGGTATCTTTCAATCGATGAATTAATAAGAAATCTTCAATAGATTTCTTATTTTCAGATATAATGATGATGTTGGTATTTCACTATTGACTCTTCCGTTACGTCAGGCTTTAAGATGTTCACAAGGAGGATATTTGAATGTTAGTTAAGATCGGTGAAGTTGCGAATTTAACAGGTTTGTCGCATCGGACATTGCGCTTCTGGGAGCAATCCGGCATTCTTAAGAGTGTTCGTTTGGAGAATGGTTATCGCTATTATGACCCGGGAAATATGGCGAGGATTGCGCAGATCAGCTTTTTAAGAAGAATTGATGTTCCGATTGCTGATATCAAGCGGATCTTGATGAGTCAGCGCTTGGCTGTGCTGGTTGAGGTTCTTTCTGCTCAAATGAGTAAAATTGATGATCAAGTGGATCAGTTATTGAATCTGAAATCGATCATCATGAGTCTTGTCAGTCAAGGTGAGCAAGCCGATACCATTGATTCATTTCTTGGTGATTTTGAGTTGCTTTCCAAAGAACATTCATTATCCATTTCCTTAGACGAAAAGGAGAAAGCGGTTATGAAAGACCATCAGGATTTTAGTGAAGTAAGATTGATTCGTTTACCGAAGATGACGTTTGCTTGTGCAAGAGCTATAAGTAAAACGCCGGAGGATGACTGTTGGAAGATAGTTAATGAGTTTATAGTTAAGAATGATTGTTTAAATCAGCCGGGATTCCGTCATTTCGGGTTCAATGATCCCGATCCTCAAGAGGGGAAGGCGGAGTATGGCTATCAGATGTGGGTAGCTGTCAATAAGGATACGATCGTGGAAGAGCCGATGTGGAAGATTGATTTTGACGGTGGTTTGTATGCCGGACTGGTCACCACGATGGATGTAATCGGGGAGAGATGGAAGAAGTTATGGCAGTGGTCGATGAATAATGATGAATATGAGGTTGACTGGCAACCGAATGCTTTCCGGCTGTGTCTGGAAGAGTGTATTGACATTATTACGTTCAGTGATCCGAGTGTTCCTTTTGAAAAGAAACAGCTGGACTTACTGACCCCGATCAAGAAAAAATTATAAATTATAAAGGACACGTGAGTGCCCTTTATTTTGCGAGATATTCGGTCAATGTATCCACAATGATTTGATGATCTTCCTGAGGTTTCAATCCGCTTACACTGATAGCACCAATCAATCCGCTTTGAGTCAAGATTGGAAACGATCCTTCCAGCAACGTATAGTCTTCACTGTTAAGTCCATATCGTGCGGATAGAAGGGCGTAGTCGCCTTTAAGCTTTTCGTTGAGCCACATTGTACTGTGACCAAACATGAGCACTGCGTTGCGCTTACGGATGGACCAGTTCATATTGATGGGTTGGGAACCGGTATGACTGTAACGGTAGGCGACCATGTCATTTAAGTATATTTCGATGGTGATAGGCAAGTTCTGATGGATGGCTTTATTGGCGAGAAGGGTACCGATTGCATATGCGGTGGTACGGTCAAATACGTCAAATACATATTGTTTTTCCAATAGTTCGATTTGTTCTAGCATGATGGTTCATTTCCTTTCTTTGTTAATATTATCTTGATCGATGATCCAAGCAATATCTTCTTCAGTTAATTGATGGGTTTGTAACATATAAGAATAATCAAGGTCTTTTAGCCGTAGAACTGGCTCATCTTTGACCACATTGACAATTTGCCCTCTTAATGGTTGAATCTTTGCTTTTTCCTTAGGGTCCATGATCCGCTTTGGAAAAATCAGCTCCCCGGTACCCATAAAGGGTCGTAACTGAGGCTGAGGCCACTGTTTGAAATCATGGTCTACGATATGATCCTCTAGTCCGAACTGAAGCTCCCATTCGATGCATTTGCTTCGTAGCAGTTTTCGGATATTATCAACATCACTTCGATTATGAACAAGCATATTGACTCTTTCCTTGGGATCATTCACCAAATCAAACAACTCCTCAAAAGCACCACCATAATAATATGTGTACTTATAGGAATGTGTAACAACACTCACCCAACGGCGTGCATGTTTGCCATGTTCAATAAAGGTTTCACTACGGTTTTCAAGATCAAACACCGACTTTCCTGCAAGAGGATAAGATGCCGGATATTTTGCTCCGGCAATTTCTAATAATGTCGGCATGATGTCATTGAGACTGATAATGGCATTTATGGTCGTACCCGGTATAATTTTTTCTGGATAACGAACGATAAAAGGCACTCTCGATGATCCGTCATAAGGCAGAAACTTCTGGTATGTACTCATATCCCCCAACATTTCGCCGTGATCCGAGCAGAAAATGATGCATGTCTGATCATAAAGGTTCAATTCTTTCAATGTCTGAATGATCCTTCCGATTTGCTCATCGACCTGCGCGATTGAAGCAAAATATAGTTCTCTGAATCTGCGGAACACATCTTCATTGGGATAGTTGACAATGTTTTTGTTTTCTTCTGCTAACCAGCTGATAGGAGTAATCGATTGGACAGGTTCGGGTAAAGGTTTATCCTTATACAAATCCGCAAACTCATCACTGACATCCATCGGCGGATGCGGATGAACAAAGCCCGACCAGAAAAAGAAGGGACGTTTTCCACCATTGATTTTTAATTGCTCGATTGTTAAGTCCGCAACCCAGGTAGATCCGTGATCTTTTTTGTCAACCACCGAACGCTGTGGCATCATATACAGCGGATCTCTGACACCATGCAATGCCGATATATGTTCATAACCGTTATTTTTCAGATAAAGGGCGTAATCATCTTCTTCACGATGTCTCGGTACTTCATCGATCATAAAATAACGATGAAAGCCATCGTGGCGGCGATTGGGTTCAAAATGAAGTTTTCCTATGGCGATTGTATCATAACCGGCGTCCGACAATATTTGGGGAAGTTTTGGCAAATAATAGGGAGAAAAGCGATGTTGAGAAAAGTCGTTGTCATCAAAACCATGATGACGTGCGGTCAGTCCGGTCAGAATGTTCTGTCTGGCCGGCACACAAACCGGGTTAGGTGTAAAGGTGTGTGTATACAATGCGCCTTCTTTTGCTAGTTGATCCAAGTTTGGAGAGTAAATCAGAGGGTCGATAGCACCAATTGCATCAAAACGCTGTTGATCGGTGGTAATGATCAGAATATTCGGCTTTTTTATCATAATAAGCCTCCTGTATTGCTACTTTCATTATATCGAAAAACTACTAAAGTTTGTGCATTTTGAAAGATTTTGTTATATAATTGAATAAATTAGGAGGGATTTCTATTATGTCAACCGCTTATGATATCGTAACCGATACAACGCTGACCTATCATCAACAGTTTATCAACTTGGCTAAACTTGGTGAAAATACAGATACGACATTGCCATACAATCCGGAATTTCTTAAAGCAAAAGAAGTCGGGATGATTTGTGATTTATTTGAAGGTGCATTGCCTTTTCGACCACGCTATATATTGCCGGATTACTCCATCTTAATGAAAAACGGCAGTAAGTTTTTACAGCTGGAACCTCCCAAAGATATTTGGGAAGCCACCAATGCACTGATGATTATGTATCGCCATGTACCCTCCGTTTCTTCATTTCCGGTTTTCTTAGGAAATCTGGATGAACTACTTGATCCATTTATCGTTGATGAGCAAGAAGCTACCAAAGCCATCGGGTTGTTCTTGTTACATATTGACCGCGTGTTGTGCGATTCTTTCGTACATGCGGATATCGGTCCGAAAGATACTAAGGCCGGTCGTATTTTATTGAAGGAAACCCTGCGTCTTCAAACAGCAGTTCCAAATATGACCGTCCGTTATGATCCCGAATTGACCAGTGATGAATTTGGTGCTCTTTGTGCTGAGGTCATGCTTTCCACAGCGAAACCAAGTTTTGCCAATCACAAGATGTTCTCCGCAGAATTCGGTGAGAAGAATTACGGTTTGGCTAGCTGTTACAACGGACTGCGTTTGGCAGGTGGCGGATATACTTTGCCGCGTCTGCGCTTGGCCAACATTGCCAAAGAAGCTACTTCGGTTGAGCATTTTAAAAGGGTTCTTTTGCCAAAATATGTTGACCTGATGACTGAGTTTATGGATTTGCGCATCCGCTTTATGGTCGAAGATTCCGCTTTCTTTAAGAGCAATTTCTTGGTGAAAGAAGGTTTTATAAAACAAGAGAATTTTGTCGGTATGTTCGGATTGGTCGGATTGGCCGAATGTGTTAACACTCTGATGGGAATTACCGATAAGAAAAAAGGTTATGGAAATAATATGAATGCTGATGACTTGGGTGAGGAAATCATCGCTCACTTGGATCATTTGGTTTCTTTGCATAAAGCACCATACAGTGAAAATAGTGCGGATCGCTATTGGCTGCATGCACAGGTTGGAATTGAAAGAGATGGCTTGGATTCATCTCCGGGAGCAAGAATCCCGATTGGCAGTGAGCCAGAGATTCATAAACAAATCGCTCATTCGGGCCGATTCCATAAATACTTCCCGACAGGAATCGGTGATATTTTCCGCTTTGAGGAAACATGGAAAAATACCCCTGAATCACTCCTGGATATTATTAAGGGAGCAATGAATGCCGGCATGCGCTACTTCTCGGCATATTGCGAAAACAATGATGTCGTACGTGTGACTGGCTATCTGGTTAAGCGCAGTGAATTGGAAAAACTCGATCGCAAAGAAGCTGTCTTAAACGGAGCAACCGTGTTGGGTCAGGGATCTCGCGATTTGGCGAATGCTCTTGACCGAAAGGTTACGAAATAATGCTGCTCGCTCCGGTGAACAGAATCATCCCATTTTCCAACGTAGATGGCCCCGGTAATCGGATGGCCATCTTTTTGCAGTCGTGCCCGTTTCAGTGTTGGTATTGCCATAATCCTGAAACGATCAACATGTGCATACACTGTGGGATATGTGTGCCCGGCTGTCCATCCAGCGCTTTGACGATGACCAATGGAAAAGTTCATTGGAATGAATCGCTTTGCGAGCAGTGTGACAGTTGTATCAAAATATGTCCACATTTGGCAAGTCCGAAAATCTTGACGATGTCGAGCGATGAAGTTATCAATAAACTCAAGGAAGTATCTGCGTTTGTACGTGGTATAACGGTAAGTGGGGGCGAGTGTATGATGCACCCTGAATTCCTGGAAGAATTGTTTGGTAAAGTAAAAGCATTGAACATGACTTCTCTGATTGATTCCAATGGATTTGCCCGTTTTGAAGATTTCCCGGGTTTGATGGATGTGTGCGATGGGGTGATGCTTGACGTCAAGGCGACCGATCCTAAGTTTCATCAGCAACTTGCAAAATACGAAAATTCTGCAGTACTAAGTAATTTAAGCTATTTATTATCTGTCAATAAACTGACTGAAGTTCGCATCGTCTGTCTGCCTCGCTTTGATGATCAAAATCGTAAGACCATTGAAGATGTCGTGTCGATCGTCAAAGATCGGGCGAGAATTAAGCTGATTCGCTATCGGCCTTATGGTGTCCGCCAAGAAGGTCTTGATATTTTGGGGAGTTCATCACTAGATGAAGAACAGTTTTTAAAGTATAAGCGATATGCTCAATCCTTAGGAGCCGGGGATGTCGTCAGTGTATAAAAGGAGAGGGATTTTATGGAAATCAATCAAAAAGTAAAAGACTTTCTTACATTTGACTTAGGAGAAATCCATTTGGATGCTTTTGATCGCAAAGAATTGGATGTTTGTTATATGGAAAACGGGAACAAGACCTTTGATCTTTATCTTCCTCAAGGAGACGGACCATTTCCATTGCTTCTTGTAGTTCATGGGGGTGGATGGATTAGCGGGCATCATCGCTCAAAATTTGTCGAGCAGATGACACATCCGATCCGACATGGCATCGCAGTCGCATGCATTCAATATACCTTGGCTTTGGAAAAACCATTTCCACAGCAGTTATATGATATTAAAACGGCATTGCGCTATTTTCATGCCAATGCAGATCAATATCCGATCGATCCATCGAAAATATTTCTTTGGGGAGAATCGGCCGGTGCCCATTTGGTAGCACTCACGGCATTGACGTTGGATAATGGGAAATTTGAAGATCGTAATTTGGGCTATCCTCTTGCAGATTCTTCGATTGCCGGGGTTATCGCTCATTACGGTGTTTATGATTTTATGACAATGGACGATCAGTTGGGCGAGTTGGGTTATGATAATGATTGGCCGATGTCGGATGATGATTCTTTGGCAAGCTGGCTGATCGGTGGTCCATTCAATGATCATTTAGATATTGCTTACTCCGTATCTCCACAAAACCATGTTCACAAAACATCGTTTCCATTTTTCTTGCGTCATGGCAAGGCGGATTCGATGGTTCCATGGCATCAAACCCGTGATTTTGCGAAAGCATTGATCTATGCGGGTTGTACCGTTGATTTGGATTATATCGAAAAAGCCAATCATGCGGAGTTTGTGTTTTTTGATGATGAACAAACCCGGAAAATCGCTGATTTTGTTTTCGGGGTTAAATAATGTCGAATTGGTTGGAAGATATCCGGGCGGCCTGGCTGGGTAAAGTCATCGGAGTTCGTTTAGGAGCTCCTGTGGAAAATTGGTCATCACAGCAAATTAAGGACTCTTTTGGAACAATTGAGGATTTTGTTAAGGAATACGGTGTATTTGGAGCGGATGATGATACTAATGGACCGCTCTATTTTACCCGTGTGCTCTTGGATAAATCGGCCTGTGAAATTACTTCGCAGGATATTGCGGATACGATGCTTAACATTATTGCGGATGAACATGGGTTTTTCTGGTGGGGTGGAGTCGGCGTATCTACTGAACACACGATGTACAACAACTTGAAAAACGGAATGAGTGCATTGGAAAGTGGAAGTTGTCGTGTGAATGGTAAAGAGCTGTCCGAACAAATCGGCGGTCAGATTTTCAGTGACGGTTGGGCATATGTCGCTTATGACAACGTAGAGCTGGCGGTTGATTTAGCACAGAAAGCAGCTTCTGTTTCGCATGATGGAGAAGCGATTGAAGGAGCTAAGTTTGTCAGTGCGGCGATCAGTCTGGCCTTCAAATATAAAGATATTTTCGAAGTGATGAATAGAGCTCTTGAATACTGTGATCCGCAAAGTGAGTATGTCCGGGTTGCAAGGGATGTCATTTCTTATTCCCGAAAGTCCAATGGCTGGGAAGAAACGTTGGATTTCATACAGCGGACCTATCCCTATTCATGTTATGGCGGCATTTGTCCAATCATTCCAAATATGGCTGTCATGGTGATGTCTATGGCTCATGGAGATCAAGATTTCAGAAAGACAATGTTGATTTGTGTCAATGCCGGATATGATACCGATTGTAATGCGGGTAATGTCGGTTCGATCATGGGTGCTTTGGTGGGGATTGAAGGTCTGTACTCTCCTTGGGTCCATAAGATTAATGATGTCGTGTTGTCTTCGGGATTACTGGGTAGCATTAACAGTCTTGACGCCACTCAGCAAACGCTTTACTTTGGAAAACTGGCTAACTCAATTAGTCCAACTCTGGTTGATGACCGTCTGGCCTCTATTAATGATTTTTCATTCGGTTTACCTTACTCGACACATGGATTTTATGGTCGTTGGAACCGCAAATTTGATGGATCGCACATCAATGTTGCAATGGCTGATGCCAAGTTTAAGCGTGCATTGCAGATCAATGTCCATAGTGCATTTCCTCAGGAATCGGTTGAAATCATCAAGAAAACCTATTTTAGAGCAAGTGAAGTACATGACTCAAGATACGAACCATCATTGGCTCCGGTTATATGGCCGGGACAAGTTGTGAGCACACGCCTGAAAGCTGAATGTGAAGGGTTGTTTATGGCACATCTGGTTGTCCGGGACATTGAAGGAAATACAGCGAACTCGAAAGACTTGATGCTGATAAGTGAATTCGGCAATTTTGAAATTCAGATTCCCCGTGATTTTTCATTGGTTGCGGAGGTCGGGGTTGTGTTGGTTTGTTTAGATCGCACCTTTTTGACACATCTTTGGATGGATTCAGTGATGATCAAGGGAAGTGTTGATTTCGATTGGGATATGACGAAGTTGCCTATGGAAGACTATGGATTGACGTTTTATATGGGAAATCATAGGGAAATTGCGGGCTGTACTCATGTCAATGGGGATTGGATCGTGGATGGTGGAATTACTTGTCTGTCAGATGAGCGTTCTATGCTTTTGTTTGGTGATGTACGTTGGAAAAACCTTCAGTTTGAAGTCGATCTTCAATGTTGGGAGCAGGGAAGTTCGGTGTGCTTTGCGGTACAGGGAGCTAATAACTTTATTGAAATCGTTCGTATAAATCAAATGGAGATTCATATAAATCATGTAGTTGGCAAAAAATTCCAAAACCTTTCAAAACTTATAATTTCGAATGTGAAATACGACCAAATTTCATTGCACATTGAGTGTGATTCACATATAATAATATTCAAAGTGGATGCTTTGACTGTGGGTAAAATATTCATAAACAAGGGTTCTATTACAGGCGGATTAGGGTTTATAAGTGCTCGCAAGAATAGTATAGTCATAACAGGGATTAGAGTCAGCAAAGCTGATTTTAATATAAATGAGGAGGAAACATGAAGAATTTATTGAAGGTTTTATTAGCTTTATTCATCGTTTTCAGTTTTGTCGGATGTGCAAAACCGGAAGAGAAGAAAGAAGGCGTGAAAGTAGCGTTGTTGGTTCCTTTCCGTGGTGACCAATCCTACTTCGATGTTACTGCAAATGGCATGGCTTTGATTAAAGCTGAATATGCCGACGCCACCACAACGATCATTGAAATGGGTCGTGACCAATCTAAGTGGGAAAACTATTATCTCGACGCAGCTGAAGGTGATTATGATATCATCATCGGCGGCAACTGGGAAGCTTCGCCGACTTTTGAAAAAGTCATCGCTCAATTCCCGGACAAAAAGTTTATTAACTTCGACTGGGATGTTGCTCCGTCCAATGCTAATACGTATGGTATGTTCTATAAAGCCAACGAATTGGGATTCTTGACTGGTTTGGTTGCTGGGTTAGTTACGAAGTCTGATTTAAAATATGCTGATCCGACCAAAAACATTATCGGTGCAATCGGTGGTATGGAATTTGCCGGCATCAATGACTTCTTGTATGGATATATCCAAGGTGCACAAGCGGTCAATCCAGACGTTAAGATTTTCATTGCTTATGCCAACAACTTTGGCGATCCTGCCAAGGGTAAAGAAATTGCCTTGAACCAATATGCAGGTGGAGCTGATATCATCTTCCATGCAGCTGGTGGTACAGGTAATGGATTGTTTGATGCAGCTGTTGAAGCCAATCGTTATGCATTGGGCGTAGATGCTGACCAAGCATTGTTATTTAAAAACGATCAAGCAAAATATGAGAAGATTCTGACTTCAGGAACAAAGAATGTTGACTTGGCTATTTTACAAGCTGTTCAACGTCACTTAGCCGGAACCCTTCCTTATGGTAAACTTGAAATCTTAGGTATCAAGGAAAATGGTGTCGGATTAGCGAAGAACGATGTATATAATGCATTGCCAGCAGCTATCCGCGATATCGTTGCTTCTTATGAAGCGAAAGTTATCAGCGGTGAAATCGTTGTTAAGAGCGCATTGACTCTGACGGCGGACGAGTGGAACGCTATTAAAGCTTCCGTTCAACCGTAAGAAGAAATCATATGATATTACGAATGCTCTACACAAAGGTGTAGGGCATTCGTTGTTAGAAAGGGTCTTTTATGAGTGAAATCATACTTGATTTGAAGGATATCACAAAAATTTATTCCAATGGCGTAGTTGCCAATCGCAATGTAAGTGTTGATTTCCGTAAAGGTGAAATCCATTCGATCGTTGGAGAAAATGGGGCAGGCAAGTCTACGCTGATGAAGATCATATTCGGTATTGAACATGCCTCTTCAGGAACGATTACTTATCGGGGTAAGCCGACACAGTTTCATAACTCGATGGAAGCCATTCTCAATGGGATAGGGATGGTTCATCAGCACTTTATGTTGATTGATGATTTTTCTGTTGCGGAGAACATTGTTTTAGGTATGGAACCTAAGCAGAAGCGTTTCTTCTTAAATAAAAAAGAAGCGGTCAACGTAACGAAAAATCTGGCTAAGAAATACAATTTTGATATGGATGTGACCCAACGTGTTTCGCGTCTGACGGTCAGTGCCAAACAGAAAGTCGAAATTCTAAAGACGTTATACCGAGATGCCGAGGTCATCATTCTCGATGAGCCGACCGCCGTACTGACACCGCAGGAAACGCAAGCACTTTTTGAAAATCTGAAGCACTTTAAAAATATGGGACATACGATTCTCTTTATTTCTCATAAGCTCAATGAAGTTAAGGCAATCAGTGATCGCATCACGATCATGCAAAATGGGGAGAGTAGGGGAACGTTTAATAATGAGGATATCACGATCGAACAAATGACAGAGCTCATTGTCGGACGTAAAGTTTCTTTATCCTATGATGATTTCAAATTCGAGTCGGATCGTGACGGTGTGGCTTTTAAAGTCGAAGGGTTGCATCTGATGAAAAAGGGCGTTCCGATTTTAAAAGATATCAATTTTGCGATACGTGAGGGAGAGATTCTGGGTGTGGCTGGGGTTCAAGGTAATGGACAGTCAGAGTTGGTTCAGGGCTTGGTCGGATTGGCAGGTATAAATGGTGGAAAGTGGTTTATCAATGATCAAGACATAACATCTTTGTCCGTAGATCAGAAGCGCATTCACGGATTGGCTTACATACCGGAAGATCGCATGAAAGAAGGCATTGCACAAGGAGCGACGGTCGCCGAAAATCTGATTTCCAGTTACTATCGACGCAAGGAAATCAACGGTCCGATTTTTATGAATGATAAAGCCATTGGCAAAGTGGCTACACAGCTCATAAAAATGTTCAGTGTCCGTACGAAAAACTATAAATCGAAAATCGAGAGTCTATCTGGAGGCAACATTCAGAAAGTGGTTGTTGCGCGTGAGACCAATACCGATCCGAAGGTCATGATTGCCGAACAGCCGACGCGGGGCATTGATATTGGCAGTGCGGAGTTCATTCATAAGCAGCTCATAGACATGCGCAACCGCAATGTGGCGATTTTGTTGGTGAGTGCAGATTTGAACGAAGTTATGGAGGTCAGCGATCGGCTAATCGTGATGTATGAAGGTGAAATCGTTGCTCATTTCGACCGTACCAAGGATGTCGGTGAAATGGAGTTGGGATTATATATGCTTGGGGTCAAACGTCAGGATGAGGAAAGTTTAAAGAGGGCAAGTTTATGTTAGCGAATGAGCGGATCTTCGAAGTCGTAAAAATGGCGGCAGCCGTTTTGTTGGCATTGGTACTTACCTTTATCTTACTTTTGATTTTCAGTGCTCAGCCCCTAGAATCTTTTTCAAAAATGCTATTCGCCCCGCTAACGAAAGTTCGCTATATGGGCAATGTAATTGAGACGATGATTCCATTGTCCTTTGCCGGATTGGCGACGGCATTGTTATTCAGAACTAAACTGTTTAATCTTGGAACCGAAGGGATATTCTATTTCTGCGGTGTCGTGACGGCAGCCGTTGCTACGCAGACGATGAGCAGTGCACTGATCCATCCGTTTGTGACCATCATGATTTCCGGTTTGGTCGGTGGTTTGATTGCGTTGATTCCAGGGTTTTTTAAGGCGAAATACAATACCAATGAGTTGGTTACTTCGCTGATGATGAACTCCATTTTGTTTGGTTTGGGTTTGTTTATCATTAAAAATTTCATGCAAGCATTGGATGTGCCAGGTGTTGCTTCGCATTTGTTTCAAGCAACGGCGAAATTGCCGGTCATAATTCCTTCGACGCGCATTCACTTTGGAATCGTGATTTTGATTATTACAGTCGTTTTACTGCAGTTGATGTTGTTTCATACCAAACTGGGTTATACCATTCGGATGACGGGTTTGAATAAGAACTTTGCCAAATATTCTGGAATGAATGCTTTCTGGTTGTTCTTGGTTGTTCACTTTATTTCCGGTTTTATCGGTGGCGTCGGTTCTTCGGTTGAGTTACTAGGGATGTACAATCGCTTTCAATGGTCAGCGTTGCCGGGTCTTGGATTTACTGGGGCACTGATGGCAATGTTGGGTCGCAATCATCCGGTTGGAGTCGTTGCGGCCGCATTTGCGATCAGTTATTTGCGTACCGGTGCGGATATCATGGCGCGGACGACGGATGTACCGGTTGAAATCGTCGCAGTCGTTGAAGCGGTGGTCGTATTATTTGTTTCGTCTCAGTATTTCTTAAGAAAATACCATGAACGGGCATTGATTAAGAAGGGGGGCGAACAGAATGCTTGATGTTTTAAAGATTATGCTGACGCCGGAGTTTGGCTTTACGGTTATCCGAGTCGTTGTTCCTATTTTGTTTGCTGCGTTAGCGGCCTATATTGCCAACAGTGCCGGAATTGCAAATATTGCGATTGAAGGTATGATGCTGATGGCGGCGTTTGTTGGTACGGTGACGAGTGCGTTTACGCAGAATGCGTGGATCGGACTGATTGCAGCTTGCTTAGCGGGTATGTTAATGGCCGCGATCCTTTCGTATTTTACGTTGATATTGAAGACCAATAATATTTTGGGTGGGATAGCCCTCAACTTGTTTTCAAGTTCGTTTACAGTATTTCTGTTGTTTATCATAACGGGCTCAAAAGGTACCAGTGCGACGCTCAGTGCCCGTTCTTTACCGAAAATCGTGATTCCGATACTTAAAGACATACCTATCTTAGGTCGTATTTTTTCGGGTCATAATGTGTTGGCGTATATCATGTTTGCGGCGGTCATTTTGGTTTATCTGATGATGTATCAGACGCCGTTGGGATTGCGTATCAAAGCGGTGGGTAAAGATCCGCATGCGGCTGAGTCTGTTGGGGTCGATGTCATCCGGATCAAGACGATTGCGTTGTTATTGAGTGGTTTGTTGGCGGCGTTGGGCGGCGCCTATATGTCGATGGGATATCTTTCGTTCTTTACGCAAAACATGACGGCTGGTCGTGGATTTATCGGTTTAGCGGCTGAGGCAATGGGTATGGGAAATGTGTGGTTAGTTACCTTGACAGCATTTCTGTTTGGGATGTTCGATGCTCTTTCCAATGCTCTTCAATTGTTTGCCTTACCTTCTGAAATCATTCAGACGATACCATATGTCGCGGTGTTTGTCGGAATCGTGGCGTACTCGATTTATGAGTATCGCCGTATGAAGATCAAAGGGGATTAAGATGAAAATTATTTTCGATTGTGATCCGGGGCATGATGATATTTTTGCGTTGTGTGCACTGTTAGCACATCCCGAGCGTTTTGATTTATTGGGATGTACGACGGTGGCGGGCAATCAGACAGTTGAGAAGGTTACGGATAATCTGCTCAGAGTTCTTTCTTACCTCAATCGAAAGATCAAGGTCAGTGTCGGTGCTTCATCATCTCTTGATGGTAAAACGTATGTTCAGCCGGTGGCACACGGTGTCAGCGGAATGGATGGTCCGATGCTTCCGGAGTCGAATCTTTCGGTAACGGGTTTGGATGCTGTGGAGTGGATTCATCAG
>PHAF01000035.1 GCA_002841605.1 Firmicutes bacterium HGW-Firmicutes-10
AGGCTAATCCGATCAATGCACCGCTGATCATCAAGGGAATATTCTCTTTTATAAAGCATTGTCTTAGTGACAGACCGCTCATCTTCACACCAAACATCAAGATGGGAAGTGCGATGACAGCTCTGGAAAAAGCAAGTAAAAGCGATGAAATCGGGATGCTGCGGACAAAGATGCCCAACGATCCCCATAAAGCCATGACTACGATTAATATGAGTTTATGTTTGATCATCCTCTATATCCTCTTCCATAACAGTTTCGATTTCAATGACGGATGATGAAGGCAATACTTGTACATCGCGCAAACGGCGCTCAATGGCTCTTGATCGGGTCGATGCCTGATCGATCACATTGGTCGCTTCTTGAAGTTTTTTCTTGGTTTTATCCAAAACCGTACCGAAATTACTGAATTCTGTTTTAACAGCGCTTAGCAGTTCCCATACTTCGCTGGAACGTTTCTCGATGGCCAAAGTTCTGAAACCCATTTGCAGACTGCTTAAAAATGCAACTAAATTCGACGGTCCGACGACCGTGATTTTGTGTTCGCGCTGTAAATATTCAAACAGTCCGGGTCTGCGCAGCACTTCCGCATATAAGCCTTCCGTCGGCACAAACATGATACCGAAATCTGTCGTTGTCGGCGGGTTGAGATATTTGGTATGAATGTCTTTGGCATTTTTCTTAACACTGTTTTCAAATGATTTCAATACTTGTTCCAAATTAGTGTTGGTATCATACGCCTCTACCAGACGCTGATAATCTTCCATCGGGAATTTCGAGTCTATCGGAAGCAGGACCGGTTTGTCGTCTTCGTTTCGACCCGGCATGACGATCGCATATTCGACCCGTTCCATTGAATCGGGATTGCATTGGGCGTTTTTTTCATATTGCGTCGGCGATAACACCTGTTCTAAAATCGTTCCCAGCTGAATTTCACCGAGTGTTCCGCGGGTTTTGACATTGGTCAATACCCGTTTTAAGTCTCCGACACCGGTAGCCAGTGTCTGCATTTCACCAAGTCCCTGTTGTACCATGTCCAGTCGTTCGCTGATAAGTTTGAAGGATTCGTTAAAACGTTTTTCCACGGATGCCTGCAGTTTCTCATCCACGGTCATGCGCATTTCTTCCAGTTTCTTTTCATTGTTGTTTTGAATCGATTCAAGACGTTTTTCAATGGCTTCACGCACTTTTTCAAGCAAATCTTGTTGACGCGTTGAAAGGCTATCGAATTTATCTGATTGCATTTTATTGAGTTCCAACAGACTGTTTTGCAGGATATCTTGGAAATTCCTTAAAACCATCGTCAGTTCCTGACGGTTTTCTTTTAGTTGACGGCTGAGTTCCTCGCGGTCTTGAATGCTGTCATCGCGATTTATACGTTCCAGACGAAGAATATCACCAGAAAGATTTTCCAGTTTGTTTTCGATCGAACTGATTTTTTCACTGTTCTGATTGTCTGATGATTTCTTTATCCATATCAACATAAGGATGATTTGAATGATTGCTAATGCAATGAGGATTGCAATGAGTATATCTGTCATGGTATTTCCTGCCTTTTTATCATTATAAAGCTTTTTCGGTTGTTCCGGCGGATGTTTTTGATAAATATCGTGCTTTTTCGACTTAGAGGAGGACATTCGCATCATTGATAATCTAGTCCGCCTCTTCTATAATAAAAATAAGAACAAGTGAGGAAATTTATGGCCATCATGTATCCCAGTGCTTTGCCTCAGACATTTGTCAAAAAGGATCGCGGTGAAGGAAAATTATTCCAGTTACTCAAAGAGCAATTAAATAATGATTGGATCGTGTATCACAGTGTTTACTGGCATGGCAAACCTTCCCCCGGCAGTAAACGACGGGATGGCGAAACGGACTTCATCTGTACGCATCCCAAACACGGAATATTGATTATAGAAGTCAAAGGCGGCGTTTTTATTACATTTGATCCCATTACTTCGTTATGGACATCCACCGATAATGATTTGCAGATGCATGACATCACCAATCCCTATCATCAGGCGCGAAGCAATAAGTATGCACTGATTCAAGCCATGACTCAACTGCCTGGGTGGCATGATTTTAATGATGATCAGATCAGCCATAATATAAATATTGGTTACTGCGTCGTTTTTACCGATGTCAATCGCATTCAAGGTAACTTGCCGTTTGAAGCAAAGAAGGAATTTACGTTGTTTGATTATCATTGTCAGCAACTAAGCAAGCATCTGGTAGGTGTTCTTGATTATTTCCGTGAAGACAAGCCGTTCAGTATGAAACTGACTCAGAAAATTCATCAGGATTTGCAAAAAGCTTACGCACCGAGTTTTGTTTTGGATCGTAAATTATCGCATTGGATCAGTGATGAAGAGAAAATCGTACTTGAACTTACCGAGGAGCAGTATCGCTTTCTTGATTTGATCCGTTATATACCGAGAGCTTCGATTTTTGGCTGTGCAGGATCGGGGAAAACGTTGTTGGCCACCCGGAAGGCACACATATCTTCAAGCAAAAATTTGCGTACATTGCTAGTTTGTTATAATCAAATCTTAGGTGAACATTTCAGAAAGTTTGCTTTTGACAAAGAAAATCTGATTGCTGGGAATTTTCATCCATTTATCAGCGATCAGTTTGAAGGATCGTTGAATGAAAGTGTTCTATATAATGACAACGCTCTTCGAGAAGCAATTTTTTCAAAGGAAATCGAGCTCTTTGATTGTATCATCATCGATGAAGCACAGGATTTCTCTGCTATTCAACTTGAAATCCTGTTGTTTCTGTTGAAGGAGAATGGGATGATCTATTATTTCTGGGATGCCAATCAAAAAATTATCCAAGCGGATTTATATATCCCTAAAGATATTCCGCCATTTGTTTTGGATACGAACTTGCGTAACACAAAGTATATCTTTGATGCCGTCAAACCGCATTACTATCAGGGAATCACGTTGAATCACCGGGGTCCTTTGGGACGTAAGGTTTCGATTACTGATCCGGTCGATCATCAAAACAAGGCTGAACTTTTCTCGCGTTTGCGAAGTGAAATCAATAAATTACTGGTCAATGACGGGTGTAAACCTAAGGATATCACGATCATCACGATGAAATCCGTATCAAGATCGTTATTAAGAGACTTAACCATGGAGAATGTCAGATTCACTTTTTTTGAGAATGAGTGTGCGGAAAATTCGATTCGAATCGATACGAACCGCAGATTCAAAGGGATGGAATCGAACATTGTGATTGCCTGTGAGTTGGACGATGAGCGAAGCATGGCAAATGAAGAGTTGTGGCATGATATGTGCTATGTTTCGTTTTCAAGGGCAAAGAATCATTTGATCATCATTCCTACCGATAATACGATCGATCGGTTTATACCTTAAAAAAAACTAGCATTCGATGCTAGTTGACTTTGTTTTGATGGATTCCATTTAAATATTTATCCAGATTGTCTGCGGCGATATCAAGCAAGCGGATCCTTGCTTCTATTGGGGCCCAGGCAATATGTGGTGTGATCAGGCAATTTTCCAAAGGTATCAATGGATTATCTTTTGCTGGCGGTTCTTGCGTCAATACATCAAGTCCGGCAGCTTTTACTTTTCCGGGTTTTAGTGCATCAGCCAAGTCCTGCTCTTTGATCAACGGTCCGCGCGAAGTATTGATTAAAATAACACCGTCCTTCATTGTGTCAATGGATTGCTTGTTGATAATTTCCTTGGTGTCTTCAAACAATGGCACATGCAATGTGATGATATCGCTTTGTTTAAATAATTCCGTCAATGTTACTTTTGTAACTGTTTCATCATGATTGGTCCTGCCACGGTCATATGCGATGACATTCATCCCGAAAGCTTTAGCGATTTGGGCAGTTTGCTTGCCGATGCGGCCATAACCCAAAACACCGAAAGTTTTATTGGCAATTTCCATCAGCGGATAGTTCCAGTAACAGAAATCTATGCTGTTTGACCATTGCCCGTTTTTTACGGTTTGATCATGATGCCCTACCCTGGCGGCAATTTCCAGTAACAACGAAAAGACGTGTTGCGCCACCGATGCTGTACTGTATCCGGGAACATTTGTAACAACGATGCCCTTCTCTTTAGCAGCTTCTACATCGACGACATTATATCCCGTCGCAAGTACACCGATATACTTCAAATTGCTCAACTGATGTATCGTTTCTCTATCTAAAACAGTTTTATTAGTAAACACTATTTCTGCTTCATTCGCTCTTTGAAGAACTTCATTCTTGTTTGTACGATCATAAACAGTCACCTCGCCAAACTTTTCAAACTTATCCCACAACAGATCGCCGGGATTGCATGTATAACCATCCAATATTACTATTTTCATTTCGTTCACTCCCCTTTCTATTTTACAATAAATTATCAAAACATACAAAAGAAGAGCGTTTTCACAATTAAATACTATTTTCACAAATTTCGCTAGTTTTTTCACAATCGTTTACATTTGAAAGCGATTGCAGTATTATATAAGTACAAGTTAATATGCGATCAGAGACACCTGAGATTCGGAATACTATATTCTATCTTTCTGGTGTCTTTTTATGTCGTATGGAGGAAAAGATAATATGTATGATTTCCTGATAATCGGGGCAGGCATATCCGGTGCCATGATTGCCCGAGACCTCTCAAAATTCAAATGTAGTGTAGCTCTATTAGAAAAAGATAATGATGTTGCCAATGAAGCAACCAGTGCTAACAGCGCGATCATCCATTCGGGTCATGACCCGAAGGAAGGAACGTTGAAGGCTAAGTTGAATGTGCGCGGAAATGAACTTTATGAAGATCTGTGCAAAGAGTTGAAAGTCGATTTCGAACGTAACGGCGCTTTTGTTGTTGCCGTTGCGGAAGATGAACTTCCTCAGCTCAACTTCCTCTACAATCAGGCATTATCACGAAACATCCCTGCTTCGATCATAACAGCTGAAGAAGCACACGCGAAAGAACCGAATTTAAGTGATTCCGTTGTAGCCGCTCTTGAGTTGCCTTCGACCGGTATCGTTTCCCCTTGGGAAGTTGCGATTGCTGCGGTCGAGGATGCCTGTAATAACGGTGTCGAACTGTTTTTGGGAAACAAAGTAGTTTCAATCGAGAAAAAGGCAGACCATTTTGTCGTAACAACGACCAAAGATGAATATTTGGCGAAGTTTGTCATCAATGCTTCCGGCGTTTATGCGGATGATATTTATAATTTGGTGAGTGACAAGAAGTTGTTTACCATCACTCCGCGTCGCGGTGAGTATTATGTACTCGATAAGCAAACGACTCCGTTTGTTGACCGCACCATCTTCCCTATTCCTTCAGCAAAAGGCAAAGGCGTATTAGTTGCCAAGACCATCCACCACAATGTAATTTTGGGTCCTAACTCTGAAGAGATTGAAGATAAGGAAGGCAAAGACAATACTCAACCGGCATTGGATTATATTCGTAAGGAAGTATTTAAAACACTGAAGAATATTCCATTGCATCAAGTGATCCGCACATATACAGGTTTGCGCCCGACCGGTTCTACGCATGATTTTATCATCGAAGAAGCCGATGACGTTGCTAATTTCATTAATGTCGCGGCTATTGAATCACCGGGTTTAGCAAGTGCCCCTGCCATCAGTGAGTATGTGTTGAATGAAATCATTTCGAAGAAGTTTGAACTAGTCCGCAAGGAGTCTCGTGTAGAGCGTCGCCCTTGGATCATCATCAATCGTATGAACTACGATGAAAAACATGCGTTGGTTCAAAAGGACCCTGCGTTTGCGCAAATGATTTGTCGCTGCGAACATATCAGTGAAGGTGAAATTGTTGATATCATTCATCGTAAAGCCGGTGCAATGACGGTAAAAGCGGTCAAACGGCGTGTTCGCCCGGGAGCCGGCCGTTGTCAAGGTGGTTTCTGTGAGCCCAAAGTAGTTGCAATTTTAGCCAGAGAGTTGAATAAATCACCGCTGGATATCTTGTTGGATAGCGATGATTCTAAACTGTTGGTCGGAAAGACAAAGGAGTAAGGCGATGAGAACGTACGATTTAGTTGTAATCGGTGGCGGCAGCGCCGGTTTAGCCAGTGCATTGAGCGCATATGATCAAGGTGTTCGCGATATTTTGATTCTTGAAAGAGATAAAGAACTAGGAGGCATTCTACAACAATGCATCCATAACGGTTTCGGATTAATTGAGTTTAAAGAAGAGTTGGCTGGTCCGGCTTATGCCGAACGATTTATTGATTTGATTGTTAATAATAATATTGACTATAAGCTGAATGCCATGGTCACCCATATGTCCAATGATAAAGTGATTGAGTACGTAACTCCTTCGGAAGGTTATGTAACCATTAAGGCGAAAGCCATTATTTTGGCGATGGGTTGTCGTGAACGCACCCGTGGTGCCATTGCTATTCCGGGATTTAGACCTGCGGGAATCTGGAGTGCAGGAACTGCACAACGCTATTTGAATATGGAAGGATATATCGTCGGTAAGAAAGTATTTATTTTGGGAAGCGGTGACATCGGTTTAATCATGGCTCGCCGGATGATTCTTGAGGGAGCCGAAGTGTTGGGTGTTGCGGAAATCATGCCGTTTTCCAACGGGTTGCCTCGTAACATCAAGCAGTGTTTGATCGATTTTGATATCCCGCTGTTTTTGAGTCATACGATCACCCGCATTGAAGGTTTGGATCGCGTCAGTCAGGTTGAAATCAGTCAGGTTGACGAAAATTTCCGTCCGATCAAAGGTACTGAAAAGTATTTCGATGTCGATACGGTTTTATTCTCGGTCGGTTTGATTCCTGAGAATGCCTTAAGTGAAGAAGCAGATGTTGAAATTCATCCGCGTACCAAAGGCCCGATCGTCAATGAATCCTATCAGACCAATGTCGATGGAATATTTGCTTGCGGCAATGTATTGCACGTACATGATCTGGTTGACTGGGTTTCGTTGGAAGGTCGTAAGGCCGGTATTGCGGCAGCCAAGTATCTTAAGGATGAGTTAAAGCCGGGTGATACTTTTGAATGTATTGCTAAAGATGGTATTGGTTATATCGTTCCCCATA
Source organism: Firmicutes bacterium HGW-Firmicutes-10 (assembly GCA_002841605.1). GTDB lineage: Bacteria > Bacillota_I > Bacilli_A > Erysipelotrichales > Erysipelotrichaceae > UBA2227. The sequence continues at coordinate 7,060 of PHAF01000035.1, forward strand.
AAGTCAACATCAATAATATTGACAAGACTTTGGAATGCATGTTCAGAGTTACAAGAAATGTTAAGAATGTTTCTTTAAAAGTTGTGAAGGATGGCGCTGTTTTGAGAACTGTTAAAAAACGTCATTTGGCTCCTGCCGAGATGGAAAGACTGATTTTAACTAAAGCTGACTTGGTGGATTGTAAAGAGTCTATCAGTATTGAAATAACGGAGGGTTAATCATGGAAAAGAAAGATATGGTTTGCATTGTCTGTCCTATGAGCTGTAAGGTCACCTTTGATTTAAATGAAGATGGTTCCATTACGAAAGTTGAGGGACACTCTTGTCCGCGCGGAGAAAATTATGTTCGCAAAGAACTGACAAATCCGACGCGTATGTTGACCTCTACGATAAGAATCGAAGGCGCTTTTTACGATCGGTTGCCGGTCATCACTTCTTCTGATATTCCGAAAAGCAAACTTTTCGATGTCATGAAGGAAATCAATAATACGACCGTTAAGGCTCCGGTCAAAGCCAAGGATGTATTAATTGCTAATGTCTGTGATTTAGGTGTCGATATTATTGCATCTCGCAGCATGCAAGCAGTAGAAAATAAGTGAACATTAGGGAAAGATTATTTTTTGAAAGGGGGTTGGCATTTTGGATAAGACAATTCGATTATTGATAATTGACGATGATTGTGACATGTGTGATCGATTGAGGTACTATCTTGATCCTCACAAGGAAATCAATGTCATCGGCGTTGCTTACAACGGTATCGACGGCTTGGATAAATTGCGTAAATTGCGGCCGGACGTTATTCTTTTAGACATGATCATGCCTCAAATTGACGGGCTCGGTTTCTTGGAACGTGCCAATGCTGAAAAGTTGCTCGAAAATACCAAAGTAATCATGAGCAGTGAATTAAGTCAGGAAAGTATCGTTAAATATGCATTCCACCTCGGAGCATCGTTTTACATGCTAAAGCCCTACTCTTTCGAATATCTTGCTCATAGAATCACCAACATTTCGTTTAAAGAGGATCTTCTGAATTCGATTGATTCGAAGAATGGACTTACGGTTTCAAAGTCTTCGGATTTAAACAGCATCGTTTCAAAGTTTCTTCTAGACAGCGGACTTCCACCACATACGCTTGGATACAAGTATTTCAACCTTGCAATCAATCATTTGTTGCATGAAAATACAACGGTATTCTCGATTACCAAAAATATCTACCCTTTTGTTGCTACCCATTTTGGTACAAGCAGTGCCAATGTTGACAAAGCTATGAGACACAGTTTGTCTTTGGCCTATGGTGAAAACAACAAAACACTTCAAATTTTTTTAAGAGATATGAACTATCGGGATTTGGGTAAACGCCCTTCTAATTCGGAGTATATTAACTTGGTATTGGAGAAAATAAGACAAGATTTGATCACATTGAATTAGTCGTATTAAATGCATCTCACACAAACCGTGAGGTGCATTTTTATGAAAATAGACAGAGAAAAGCACGGACGATGGAATCCGTGCTTTTCAAAATGGGGTGATTTCGGAGGGTTAGTATTAGAATTGGCGAGCAGCGTTAACAGCTCTGACCCAACCGGCATACAATTCTTCACGTTTTTCAGCAGGCATAACAGGTTCGAAACGTTTGTCGAGTTTCCAGTTTTGGGTAACTTCGTTTTTGTTTTTCCAAACGCCAACTGCTAAGCCGGACAAGAATGCTGCGCCAAGAGCGGTAGTTTCTTGAACGACCGGACGTTCAACCGGTACACCCAAGATATCGCTTTGGAATTGCATCAAGAAGTCATTCTTAACGGCTCCGCCGTCAACTTTCAATGCAGCAAGCTTGATACCCGAGTCGATTTCCATAGCTTGCAAAATATCGCGAGTTTGGTAATCGATTGATTCTAATGTAGCACGAACGAAATGTTCTTTCGTTGTACCGCGTGTTAATCCAAATACTGCACCGCGAGCTTTGTCATCCCAATATGGAGCGCCTAAGCCTACGAATGCCGGAACAACGTAAACGCCATCGGTGGATTCAACATGTTTAGCCAACTCTTCTGTTTCAGGAGCTGTTCTAACCATACGTAAACCATCGCGTAACCATTGCACTGCACTACCAGCGATGAAGATTGAACCTTCTAATGCATATTCTACTTTGCCGTCTAGACCCCAAGCGATTGTTGTAACCAAACCGTTTTTACTCGGAACTGGTTTTTCGCCTGTGTTCATCAACATAAAGCATCCTGTACCATAAGTGTTCTTAGCCATACCCGGAAGGAAGCAAGCTTGTCCAAATAGAGCAGCTTGTTGGTCACCAGCGATACCGGAAATAGGAACTTCTTGACCGAAGAAATGATAAGGTGCGGTCTTTCCATAAACATAACTTGAAGGAAGAACTTCTGGCAATAAAGCCTTCGGTACGTTCAAGATCGATAATAATTCTTCGTCCCACTTCAATTCATAGATGTTGTACATCAACGTTCTGGAAGCATTGGAATAGTCGGTAACGTGTGCTGCTCCGCCTGTTAATTTCCAAATCAACCAAGTGTCGATTGTTCCAAACAATAATTCGCCTTTTTCAGCTCTTTCGCGGCTGCCTTCAACATGATCCAAAATCCATCTGACTTTGGTTCCGGAGAAGTAAGCATCAACGACTAAACCGGTTTTGCTACGGAACAAATCAGCCTTGCCGGCAGCTTTGATTTCGTCGCAAATCGGAACTGTTTGACGTGATTGCCAAACGATAGCATTGTAAATCGGTAAACCAGTTTTCTTATCCCAAACAACCGTTGTTTCACGTTGGTTGGTGATACCGATACTGGCAATTTGTTCAGGTTGAATACCTGTGGTAATGAATACTTCAGATAAAACGGCCAATACGCTGGTCCAAATTTCAGTTGCATTGTGTTCAACCCAACCCGGTTTCGGGAAGATTTGTGTGAACTCTTTTTGAGCTACGCCAACGATGTTGGTCTTTTGATCGAAAATAATGGCACGGGAACTTGTTGTCCCCTGATCAATTGCCAATACGAATTTTTCCATAATTGTCCTCCTTTATTAGACTATTATAAGAAGAATGATAAGATTAATCCGCCTAATACGCCGCCGACGATTGCAGCTAGAATATTAGGAACAGCTTTGCTGAATTTACCACCGCTGACAGTAGAAGCAACGATTAAGCCGACACCGGCAGCAAGCCCCATGTCAACCCATGAACCACCGGATTGAGTGATCATGCCAACACCGTGGTTAATGGTCCAAGTTGTACCAACAACGAACAATGCAGCCATCCATCCACCGAATGTGCCAAAGTTTTCAACTAATTTACCCCAAAGGAGCCAAATCAAGAACGGGAACAAGAAACCGCCGAATACGGTTGCGACCATTGCAGGCAATGTTGGGAATGTCATTATGCTTTACCTCCTTTAGCCATATCAGCACTTACTTTAGCAGCTGCGAAGCCTCCTAAAGACGCTCCAAGAGCAACTAACAACATCGTAGGAACTGCTGCCATAAATGTAGCAACGCCGTCATACAAGAATACATCGCGGAAAATACCAACTAATGCAATACCTAACCCCATGTCAACAAACGTGGAGCCTTCTTCGTGGTGAATCAAACCAAGGAAATGGTTCATAAACCACATTGGTCCGATGATAGCAAATGCAGCCAACCATCCGCCGATAATGCCGAACGATTCAACTTGAACGAAAGGTCCCCAAACGGACATAACGATCATCCCAGCTATCATGTACCCAAGTACACCTCTGAAAAACTTCATATTCTTTCTTCCTTTCTTAGCTTTCGCCTATCTTGACCACGACGACCCCCAGAAACTACTCACTGCCATCATTGATCATTTTCAATGAGTGAAGTCTCTTTGCCCGGTTGCCGACCATGGTTCAATCCAATTTCAGACTCGGAAAATGATATACCCAATGAAATTCATTCCCGATGTTTCAAAAAACCCTACACTGTTAGTATAAATGAAAGCGCTTAACTTGGATTATTTACAATTCGACAATTTACATACATATGGTGTCGAAAAGGAATTATTTCACAAGTGATTTACTGCAGTGCTTTGGATACTGCCAATTTTATAACTTGACTGCTATATGTTGCTCCGCTAATCACATCAACTTTGATAGACTGTGTGCGAATGATCTCATAAATAATGGATTCAGCTTTACTTCCCTGTCCGTTGATATGTTCTAAAATTTCTATAAAAGTAATTTTGTGATCAGAGACTGTTACTTTTACGGAAACTGTAACCGGAAAAACGCTATATCTTCCTGTATATTCACCATCAGCTACATCGGCTAATGCAAGCGGTTGAACTTCAATTCGATAGAGTTCTTGAAGATTGCGGTCTATAGCAGAATACGCAACATATCCGATAAGTACGAATATTGACACTATGGTCAAAATAACTATAAAACCCTTCTTCATTTGACTTTAGAGGGCCTTTATAAAGTCATCGACTTTTTGATCGCGACCCTTATTCGTCCAGTTAATGATTACGGTTTTATCAATCGAAGCTCCTTTTTCTTTACACAGTGAAACCATTTTGTTCAATGCGGATGTACCACCCGTCCACAAAAAAGGTAACTGTTTAGTCACAAAGCAGCTTACCGTTTTTCCATTCAATGATTCAACTTGCTGAAGATATTTCACCATCGCCGGCGCCAACGAAAAAGCCCGGACCGGAGAACCGAAAATAACCTTATCAAATGATGCTAGTGACTCGATTTCACCGAACTGAATATCCGTCTTACTGGGTTGATCGTCTTCCACATTAACACGTATCAGTTGTGCATCATGATTCTTGTTTTGTAAATAGCGGACGATTTTCTGCCCGATGGAAAAAGAATTTCCTGTATAGGAGTATATGACAACCGCAATTTTCATAGAGTCCTCCAAATGCTTATATCTTAAGATTACAACCTTTTTCCATGCATTTCAAGGTTTATCTTCAAATGTGATAGAAAATACACATATAAGAAAGAACATGAAAATTGCCTGAAAACTGACGAAAAAAAACATACAAAAATGAGTTGTTTTTGCTAAGATTTTTATCATTTTTGATCATTTTTTAGACACTTTATACTTAATTCTCACAAATTTTCTTCAACGTACTCAGCCCCCCTAAAATTTGATGTCAAACAAACTAAACTCGATTAAACTGATGTTTACGAAGATAAAGGAAATCTGAATAGTTTAGACATAATTCCTTATAACTATTCCCTTTAAAAAGCCTGATGTGAAAGATACGTATATTGGTATGATCAATGATCGTGTATTCTATTAATTATGTTATCAAGTAAACTTTTGTGAGCATTTAATTGCATTTTTGTTAAAAAAACCGCCATAAATATATAGAAAACATTGTTAATCTCTTTTCTTTAATAATATTCTATGTTAATATTTCTTTACTAAGAACAACTAAATGAAAAGGCAAACTATTCGAAAGGATAGGACGCAAAGCTAAAGGGCCTTCCCGCCAGGGGTGGCAGCCAGTTTCCAAGATGGCGTTCTTTTTTAATTTTTATATCTGAAGCAGATTTTTCGAACATTTTACTGATAAAGGCAAACTATTTGAAAAAATAGGACGCAAAGCTAGAGGGCCTTCCCATTAACGGATGGCAGCCAGTTTCCAAAGAGATTGTTCTTTTTCTTACTAAGAACCATCTCCCAAGAATACTGAACAATTTACTGATAACGGCAAACTATTCGAAAGAATAGGACGCAAAGCTAGAGGGCCTTCCCGTTCGGGATGGTAGCCAGTTTCCAAAGGAAGTGTTCTTTTTTTCAGAACACGGGAGGAATGACATGTTTAAGAAACTCATCGTCGTTTTAACTGCATTGATCTTGGTTTCCGCCATAACGATCATCGTAGCTCAACCGAGAACAATAGCCAAAGAAAGCGAACAAAACAATCTTTTAGTTGTGCAGAACAATCGGGCAAATCAAGTCAAACCTGAAACTGTCACTCCTCAACTTTCATATCTTCAGTTATCGGCCAAAAAAGATCAACTTACCATCGGTGATGCCATTCAAATGAATGTGACCGCGAATATCCCTTCATTATTACCTGACGATTTGGTTTACAGTGTTGACAGTCTGATAGCTACTATTGATCAAGACGGATATTTATTTGCACTTACTGCCGGTGAAGTTACTGTAAAAGTAACAAGCGAATCGGCAAAACTTGAATCTACATTTAAGATTACGATTTCTGAGTTGGTTGAAGTTGAAACCCAAAATGAAGAAGAAAAACCAGTACAAACAACGCCAACACCGACTCCTGCTCCAACACCGGCACCGACACCGGCACCGGCTCCTGCTCCAACACCGGCACCAGCACCAGCTCCTGCTCCGGCTCCTGCACCGACACCAGCTCCTGCTCCTGCTCCTGCACCGACACCTGTAACTACCATTTCCGTTACGAGCGTTATTATTAAAGCTTCCATTGATTCTATCTTCATAAATAAAACCACAACACTGAGTGTAACTGTCAGCCCAGCCGATGCTACAGACAAAACTGTTACATGGCAGTCTTCAAATACTGACGTTGCAACCGTTTCTTCCGGTGGCGTCGTTACCGCAAAATCTGCCGGCAACGTTACGATCACCGTTACATCTAAGGATGGCGGATTGAAAGACTCTGTAACATTGGCAGTCAAATCTGCTGTCTCATCCACACCGGAATCCGATTGGAAACTGGAAGTCGCACGTCTGACAAATATTGAGCGCGAAAAAGCCGGTAAGTCCATATTGAAATACAACAGCTATATTGCTGCAGGCGCGCAAATCCGCTCTGAAGAGCTTCTTGTGTCATTCTCACATACACGTCCGGATGGCAGCAGATTCTTCACCGTATTCGATGATCCTGATTTCTCTTACAGATACATTGGGGAAAACTTGGCATTGGGTTATAGGAGCCCCGCGGAAGTCGT
>PHAF01000036.1 GCA_002841605.1 Firmicutes bacterium HGW-Firmicutes-10
AAACCAGATTCCTATGGACGAAATCGAGGTTATAGTTGGTATGCCTTTACCAGAACACACAACCTTTGAATCCTTTCCGAATTTAAAAATGATTCAGTTACCGAGTGCAGGTTATGACAGAGTTCCCCTTAACCAACTAAAGAGTAAAAACATTATGTTGGCCAATGCTTCTGGTGTTTATAGTGTTCCGATAGCTGAATGGGTAATAGGCAAGTTGCTTGAGATCATAAAACTCAGCAAATATTATTATAATAACCAATCCAAAGGCGTTTGGAAAAAGAATTTCGGTATGGTTGAACTTGCGGGTCGTACAGCTTTGGTTTTCGGAACCGGGTCAATCGGGCAAGAAATTGCAAAACGACTCCGGGCATTTGATGTCGTGGTAGATGGCGTTAACAGCAATGGCAGAGACATAAAATACTTCAACATGTGCTTTGACATGAAATCAGGTAAAGAAATGTCAAAGAAATATGATATTTTAATCTTCTCGTTACCAAATAATGAAGAAACTTTTGGTTTGGTGAATTCTGACTTCTTAAACAATCTTAAGCATGATGCAGTACTAATTAATATCGGAAGAGGTACTTTAATAAAAGAAGACGATTTGATTGAATCACTAAAACAGGGAAAGTTTATGGGTGTGGCACTTGATGTGATGAACGTAGAACCATTACCACAGACAAGTGAACTGTGGACACTTGACAATGTAATCATTTCCCCACACAGCTCCTTTATTTCTGAGAAAATCGACCAGCGCAGGGTTGATTTGATAACATCCAACATCATTTTGTTCTCACAAAATAAGGAGATTAAAAACAGAATCATATAGATGCATTTCGTTTGTAAACAATTGAATCAAATGCTATAATCTGAGCAGTTAGACATAACTAACACTTCATTCATCTAAATTACCAACCAATCTACCAATGGTTGCTTACCTCCCTAAACATGTGAACACCTTAGCCGGTTCACAGATGATGAAGTCATAGACAGAGTGCCCCCATCACACTCTGTCTTTTTTGTATTCACTTGTGAAGTATGGTATATTTTAATAGTAAATAAGAAAGGGGAAGCATAATTCTTAATTGTTTTATGCAACAAAGCCATGAAATATAAAAAATTAAGTAACAGCGTTGAAATACCGATGCTTGGATTTGGAACATTTAAAATACCCGATGATCAAGCCGCTGAAGTTGTTAAAAAAGCGATAATTGAAGGATATCGTCACATTGATACAGCCGCAGTTTATCGCAACGAAATCGGGGTCGGAAAAGGAATTAAAGAAAGTCATGTTGCCCGTGAAGAAATTTTCTTGACAACTAAATGCTGGAATGATGATCAGGGATATCAAAAGGCTCTTGAAGCATTCGAAAAGAGTTGCCAACGTCTGCAAACAAACTATATTGATCTCTATCTGATTCATTGGCCTAAGCCACTTAACAGTGAAACATGGAAAGCTTTCGAGGAATTATATCAACTAGGAAGGATTCGTGCGATCGGCGTATCAAATTTTCATCAGCATCATTTTGAAGAACTAATGAAAACTGCAAGGATAAAACCGATGGTAAATCAGATTGAGTATACACCGAGACTAACGCAAAAAACACTTAAAAAATACCTTGAGTCGGAAGGGGTAGCTATGGAATCATGGAGTCCATTGATGCGGGGTAAGATTTCAGAAATAGACCTGCTTCATAACCTATCTTTAAAGTATGGCAAAACGGTGGCTCAGATTGTTTTACGTTGGAATATAGACACGGATGTAATAGTCATACCTAAAAGCGTAACACTGCAACGCATAAAAGAAAACTTCGATATCTTTGACTTCCACTTGAGCCAGGATGATATCGAAGCTATCAATCTTTTAAATAAAAATCTTAGAACCGGACCGGATCCTGATAATTTTGATTTCTAGAGCGATGCTAAATCGCTCTTTTTTAAATACTTTTGGAGAATCTTACGATGTGCAGATATCCAAGGTTGAATATCGGCTTCTGCCAAAGGAATCCATTTCCAGTAAGATGAAAGTTCAACATCTTCACGAATACTTGATCGTGCTACGGTGAGTGACCAAATCTTATGACTAAAGACATGTTTGTGCGTGAATAGTGTTTCATTAATATCGAAATAATGAGAATCATCTTCGACTTGAGGTAGTCTCAGATATCCTTCCATTAACCCATCTGTCCAGTCTTTTGAGACAAGCAGATACCCTTTATCAATAACTATATGAACGGTATATGACTCTTTAGCAGGTTTCTTTGAAGCACTTTTAACTGGATAGTTGCTTTGGCTATTGGTTTTATAAGAAAGACAATATTCACTTATCGGACATTTTTCGCACTCAGGAGCAGGAACTTTACATACAAGAGCACCAAGCTCCATTAACCCTTGGGTGAAGTCCGATGGATCAAAGCCTGCCATCCATTCCTCTAAAATTTGTGCAACATATTTTTTAGTCGCATCCTTCGCAATGTCACGATCTGACATCAATACACGGCTAACGACCCGTAAGACATTTCCGTCGACAGCTGCTACCGGTTGATCAAATGCGATTGATGAAATCGCGGCAGCTGTGTAATCACCAATACCAGGGATTTTTTTAATATCATCATAATTACTTGGAAAAACACCACCATAACCATCGACGACCAGTTTTGCTCCTGCCCAAAGCATTTTTGCACGACGATAATAACCCAACCCTTCCCATGCCTTTAAAATGTCATTTTCATCGGCTTCTGCACATGTTCTAACGTCAGGAAATTGTTTCATCCAACGATCATAATATGGAAGCATGGTATCAATTCTGGTTTGCTGTGCCATGATTTCGCTTACCCAAACAGAATAAGGATCTTTGCTCAGACGAAAAGGGAGGTCTCTTTTGTTTTTTCTATACCAATCGATAAGTTCTTTTGCTATCATAATTTCACCTACTTCATTATATCAAAGGATTGAAAAAAGTGCCTAAGCACTTCTTTCTTTTCATTTGAAGGGGAACATTTTTTAATATCGGGTTATAGTGCGTTAAATGTCATAAGAGTTCACCCTAGAATCTAGAAACAAGGAGGGAAGAAAGATGCTTCGTTGATTGACATAACTATCACCCGATTTGAAATATCATATTTGACCAACATTTGTTGATAGGGGAATTATACCAGTCATTGAAAACATATTCAACTCTTACACAAATGTTTTCACTAAATTTTCACAAAAGTATCATTATTTTTCATTGGAGAAGATCTGACCATCACATAAATGAATCAAAGATGAGTTATGCTACTTTTCACCAGTTTTTTCCAGAACATTTCGATAGCCACCATTGCCTTTGATAAGACAACGGTTGACCCTCGAAATCGTAGCACTGCTGATGGAAGTCATTTTCTCAATGTGCTCATACGTATATCCTGCCAAAAGTAATCGAGCTACCGAAAGACGGTCAGCCATCGCTTCAATTTCCTTATAAGTGCATACATCCTCTAAAAAAATCCGGATATCATCCAGCGACTCACATGTCAAGAAAGCTTCATACAGCCTAAAATATTTATCATCCATGTTTCCACCTCGTAAACCAATCATATCAAAAATGCACTAAATACTCCAGAAAAGCCATAAAAACGATTGAGTTGTGTGCACTTAATTGTGTTTTGTCAAGAAATGTGTCATTATGCAACTTTACATTATTGTTATGTCGTGACAATTCGATTATAATTTACTCGTATTACACAAAGGGAAAGAATATGAGCGACTTGATCATCGGCTGTATTGCATTTGTTTTGCTTTATATTTTTGATTACAATAAAATAGAAGCAAAAGTTCAATGGCTTAACAGTTTCTTTGCGATTGGCGTGATCGTCTTGGCATATTCTTCATGGCAAGTGATTTTTTCGCCATCTGCCGGATTCTCTGTTCCCGTCGTACTATCCGCAATCTTCTACAGTCTTGCGGGTGTTAGTGCGCTTTTTATGCTATATGCACTATTTGGTGCATTACCGTTTAAGAAAACATATATAAAAGGTGATGGCAACCAGTTAATCGACACAGGCGTATACGCATTGTGCCGTCATCCGGGCGTATGGGGATTCTTCTTTATGTATCTATTTGCATTTGCCGCCAGCGGTAAATGGATCGTTTTAATTGCATGTGTACTTTGGACGATAATGGATATTATCCATGTCTGGGTACAAGACAAGTATTTCTTTCCAAAAACACTACCCGGCTATAGCGAATATAAAAAATCGACACCATTCTTAATCTTTACAAGGGAAAGTTTCACTCGGTTTATCCAGACCATAGGAAGTAGGGGCAAACTATGAACATGGATCAAATGCTCAAGGAAAAGAAATATGATGAAATCTGGCAGAAATACTGCGGATTTTTAGACTTTTCAATTGACGATTTTATGGAAATCCAAAATCGTCTGTTGATGGAGCAAATTGACATGTATGCCAAATGCGAACTAGGCAAAAAAATCATGGGTGGCAAGACTCCTCGATCTGTTGAAGAATTTCGCAGACTAGTACCTCTGACAACATATGAGGATTATGCAGACATGCTGCTGCCAAAAAACAAAGACATATTGCCATCTGAACCGCTTGTCTGGATTCAAACTACATGGGAGGGCGGGAAGTCCCCCATTAAAGTAGCACCATATACGAAAACGATGATCAATCATCATCGTGAGATAGCTTTGACGTGCTTTATCCTTGCTACCAGCACAGAAAAGGGCAAATTCAATTTGAAACCAAATATGAATTTTCTAAACGGAATGGCTCCGTTACCATATCTAACCGGTCTTTTGCCATATACTATTCAGGGTGAATACACCGTGAATTTTATGCCGTCCATCGAAGAAGGCAACAAAATGGGCTTTGGCGAACGCAATAAGGCGGGATTTAAACAAGGCATGCAAAAAGGTATAGACCTCTTTTACGGACTAAGCAGCGTGATCGTCAGAATGAGCGAAAGTTTTTCCGATGGTTCAAAATCCGCAAGTAAACTGGATTTGCTTTCATTCAAGCTTCCGATGCTTAACAAACTGATCCGTGCAAAATTCAAGAGTAAAATGTCGAAGCAACCGATGTTGCCAAGAGATGTTTTCGATCTCAAAGGATTCATTTGTGCCGGTACAGACTCAACCCATTTCAAGAAAAAAATCGAATACTATTGGGGAGTCAAACCTCTGGAAATCTTTGGTGGAACAGAAGCTACATGCATAGCAGCCGAGTCTTGGACAAAAAACGGTTTGATTTTATTCCCGAATGTATGTTTCTATGAATTCATACCTATGAGCGAGTTTTATAAAAATCTTGAGAATCCTAAATATAAACCGAGGACTTACTTGGTCAATGAATTAAAAGCTGATGAATACTACGAAATCGTCATCACTACTTTAAAAGGTGGTGCATTTGCTCGTTATCGTCTAGGAGATGTTTTTAAATGCGAATCCCTTACTCGTGAACAAGATGGTATCATGCTGCCACACTTTAAATATGTCGATCGTATCGCACCGGTAATCGATTTAGCAGGATTCACACGTATTACCGAAGGCACCATCAGTGAAGTCATAAAACTATCAAAACTTGATATTCACGACTGGTTTGCCGTCAAACGCTATGACAGTCTTGAGCGACCATTTGTGGATATGTATGTTGAACTCGATCACAAGTCCGGATTCGGCATGGATAATGTCGACCTCATTCGTGATCAGTTAGAGATATACTTCCGATATATTGATGAAGATTATAAAAATCTCAAAAAGATGCTAGGAATTGATCCGCTTCAAATACACATCATGCCATTTGGGACCATTGAGCGGTACCGCCGAACCATCAAGCACACACTCTTTAAAGTCAATCCAAACTATTTTGACGTAACAGAGATTTTAAAATTGGCTTCAATCGGCAAAGGGGGTGAACCCTATTGTTAGTACGTGACATTATTTACTGGGGTATTCCGTCACTGGCCTTGGTTATTAACCTTACCTTATTCTTAATTCTTGTCTTATCAAAAAAGGATAGCCATATCCGATCCTTTATGTTGTTTGTATTATCCATGACGGCCTGGGCAGCAACTTCCTTATTGATGAAGGCACAGATACAACCAGGGGTTTTATTCTGGAATCGGATGATGGTTTCATCGATTACCCTAGTGCCTTATTTTGCATTTATATTTATCAGTAATTTCACCGGCCAAATAAAGAAATCAGCAATAGCATTCTGGACACTGGTCATTTTGGCGATGAACGTTCTAAATGCCATGGGATATCTTATCACAGAAGCAGCAATGATACCAATCATCATCGACGGCGTTACGACCTACGAACTGCAATATTCATTAGGGATACCCGCTTACTTTGCTTTTGGTTCGATTTTCATTCTTCTAAGCATATGTATGTTGATGATGCGTAAAGCAATCCGATATGGCAATAAGTCCTCCAATCGCTTAAAACCGGTACTAACGGGTCTTTTCATCCTTTATGTCGGATTCGCTATTAACTTACTACCTGCAATCGGTAAATATCCTGTCGACTTTGCCTTTGGTATCGTGACATCATTCTTCATGATGTTCGCCATATACAAAACCCGTGTAATTGAACTCAAATTTGTTATTACACGTGCGGTCGTCTTTACTGGATTGTTGACATTGCTTGTTACGATCACCGTGTTTATAGTCAATCAAATCATGAGCACTTTTGGCAACTTCATGAGTGAAATGAGTCGGGAAGGGCAAATTTTGGTTTCCACACTCGTATCCATTCTTATGTTTTTGCCATTGTTCAATATCGTACAACGACTGGTTGAGAACTATTTCTACAAAGTTGAAAACCAACACAACAACATGATCAAATTGTTTACGATGACCGTTTCGAATAACTTGAACCTGGAAAACATCACCGATGAACTCCTTAAAGTCGTACACGAAATAACCAACAACGACCGTGCATTTATATTCTTGAAGAATGATGAAACCGAAGACTATGATTATTATGCATCTATCAAGAAACTTGACAAATTGTCATTCAATATTCAAAAGACTCACCCATTTGTCCGTTGGTTCAAACAATTTGACGATATAATCTATGAGCAATACATTGATGTGCATCCATTCTTTAAGACCATGTGGGACAATGAAAGACAAGAATTGATCCTCATGCGATTTGAAGCTGCAATACCTTTAAAATATAATGGTGCATTAACCGGTATTCTGTTGATCTCTTCAAAAGACAGCACTTCCCGTTTGGCAGAAACCGAACTTAACCATGTGGCAACATTGTGTGCTACCGCGGCCATAACTATCTCCAATGCAAGTATGTATGAAAAGACGAAGCGTGAAGCGATTATGGATGGATTGACTAATGTATATAACCGTCGTTACTTTATGGAACAGATCGGAAAGCTTACAACGAATCTGCGCAATCAGACCGTGTCCTTGATTATTCTGAACATTGACATGTTTAGTGTATTTAATGATTTATACGGACATTATGCAGGTGACCATGCCTTAATTAAAATTGCGGATGCAATCAAGTTCGTATGTGGTTCTCAAGGTGTTATCTGCCGGTTCGGTGAAGATACATTTGCCATTATTTTGCCTTACGTTGATTCTAAAGGCGCATATGAACTATCTGAGAAAATCAGATTGCGCATAACAAATCAGTCCATGGCAGAAAGTGAAGATATCAACCGTTTTGTTACGGTTTCTGCAGGTATTTGTGTTGCACCGACACTTGCAGTCGATGAAAAAGATATCGTTGCAAAGGCTAACTTAGCGCTTCATGCTGCCAAAGCCAATGGTAAAAACCAATCCTTGATTTATAACCCTGAACAGCATGATACCCGTCACAATGGTGATGAAGAAATGAACATGGCTACGATTTATGCACTTACAGCAGCAATCGATGCCAAAGATCACTATACATTCGGCCATTCACAACGGGTTGCGCGTTACGCCGTTGCTATTGCGGAAGAAGCTGGTGCTTCCAAAGATGAAGTCGAACTGATCCGCCAAGCATCATTGCTTCATGATATCGGAAAGATCGGAATCCCTGAGAATATTTTGACCAAGTATACAAAACTGACGGACGAAGAGTATGATACGATGAAAAAACACGTAGACATGTCCATCACGATCATTAAATATCTGCCATCATTCTCACATGTTATCCCGGCCGTTATCGGCCATCACGAACGATGGGATGGTACCGGTTATCCAAGAAAAATCGCAGGAGAAAACATTCCGTTTGCGGCTCGATGCATTGCTATCGCAGATGCCTTTGATGCTATTACTTCTGATCGTCACTACAAGAGTTACTTGAGTGTAGATTACGCAGTTGATGAAATAGAGCGATTCGCAGGAAAGCAATTCGATCCGAAACTTGCTTCAATATTCGTGAAGCTCGTTCGCAGCGGCAAACTGATCATAGAACCTTCAAGAGCTACTAACTATCCACCATCGATTCAACCACCAAACATCAAAGCATAGCCACCACCAAACATCAAAGCATAGCCACTGGCTATGCTTTTTGTATCTAGAGATACATAATTTTTAGATTTATCACGTATAATTACAATGGAAGGTGAAAATATGATATCTAAAGACTTAACGATCAGACAGCTGATTACCCAATATCCACAGACTCTCAGTCTGCTCATGCACTTTGAAATGGCCTGTTTCGGATGTCCATCTGCACAAGATGAAACACTGGAAGAAGCCTGTTATGTACACGGTTATGATGTTGATGAATTGATTGATCAATTGGAAGTAGTTACTAATGGCTGAGAAATTTGCGGAAATACACATTTGGATGTTCAATAAAATAAAATTGCAAAACCAGTTCAGTGATGAGATCCTGAAAAAAATTACAAACCAAGAGCAAGCCTTCTTGATAAAAAACCACCTGGAAGGATTTTTCCCTTTTCCTGATGGAAAATTAGAAGAGATCATCGATCACGAGAATATTCATCAATGGCTTGAAACTCACTTGGTATTGACCGATCGAAAACTTGCATGGCTGGTCAGTGAAGTTAAAGGCAATCCACTATCCCTAGAGAGTCTGGAAGAATTATTCTATTACTTAGGGAAGAAACACCGCGACTTATTTCAACCAGTTTGGCTCAAACCTTCTTATGTGTACCGTACACTAACGGATGCACTTACCGAAGGTATGCCTTGTGACAAGGCAAATCAAGTCATCAGTCATGATGAAAATCATTTGATATGGGAAGTGAGCAGCTGCAAGCACGTAGAATCATGGCAAAGTGAAAATGCGGATGTAGAAGACTTTTATAAACTAAGAGATTCGTGGATCCGGGGATTGCTTGAAAATAGTGAGTTTACCTATTATAGCCTACACCCAAGATACAAAATTCAACGAAACTAACGAAAAGATGGAAACATCTTTTTTGTTTGCTTAAGCAATCAAATAAAGATATTATATTAGTGGTGATAGTGTGAAAGAATTAATAGACAAAATTTCTAAGAGTCCGCTGTTTTCTTCGATAAATGAAAACCAGTGCCGCCATTTTTTTGAGATATTTCCACCTAAGATCCATCAATACGAAAAGGATGAAATCATCGTCAGAAGAAGTGAACATTTTCATAAAATCGGGTTGATTTTAAAAGGAAAAGCTACAGTTCATCAAGATACATCTTATGGGACATCCAATATAATCACCTGGCTGAATGAAATGGATACTTTCGCGGAAGTGCTTATGTTTATTCCTTTTGAGTCATATCCGACTTCAATAACGGCAAGCACATCAACCCAAGTGTTATTCATCGAACCGTCTCAAATCATTGAGGTCAACCATACTATCAAAGACGTTCAACACACCCTGTTACTAAATATTACAAAACTCATCGCTAATAAGGCATTTCTGCTTCATAACAAAGTCGAAATATTGTCAATCAAGAGCATAAAAGCAAAAATATGTCACTATTTGTTGCACGAGTCGGAGAAAGCTGGTCTATCAACGTTTGAAATAGCACTCAACAGAGATCAAATGGCTTCCTACCTTCATGTTTCAAGACCATCATTATCAAGAGAACTGAAAGTTCTTCAAAACGAAAATACCATTAAATTCAAAGGTAACAGGTTTGAAATAACGAATCGGAACCGATGTGAGAGAATTGCATCAGAAGACTAGAAAGAGAAAAATACATGAGAAGAAAACAGGTTAAAACCATTGCCATATACACGTTAACGATTATCATATCTCTTTTAATCAGCTATTTCGGTTCTTTGTACTACACTTCAAAAATGCCGGCGATTGAAAACCCTCAATATGACTCATCTCAGTTTCACAATGCAAAAATTACATCGATCATTTCAGATAAACCTTATAATGACGAGAATGATTTCGGTATCGTTCAGGAAGTCATTTTCAAAGCAACGATATCCAAAGGTCCTTATCAGCACAGAGAGATCACTGTCAGACAACAATTTACCTTACAAACGCTGGAAGAACTTCATCCAATCAAAGCGGGTGATTCAATCATTTTATACCGGATTGATTTTGGTTCCAACGTCGAATGGGTGCTGGTCAGCTATCAGCGTGAGAGTCCCTTGTGGCTGCTCTCTGGGATATTTGTTGTGTTGATCATCCTTTTTGGAAGAATGAAAGGATTTAGTTCGATCATCTCGCTAGGATTTACCATTTTTGCGATATTTTTCATATTAATACCCGCAATTTTATCCAATGTAAATATTTACGCCCTCTCATTGGGAATCGTGCTTTATGTTACGCTTCTGACATTTATCTTGCTTTCGGGAATAAGCAAGAAAACGATCGCGGCAACGGTAGGTTGCTTTGGAGGCATTGCCGTTGCGGCAATGATTGCCTATTTATGGATGGAAATCATGAAAATGTCCGGGGTACTTTCGGATGAATATATTTATCTTATTCTTTTGAAGGATGAGATACCCATTGACTTGCGCGGTATCATGTTTATCGCAGTCATCATTGGAGCACTAGGGGCAGTCATGGACGTATCCATGTCGATAGCTTCCGCACTAGAAGAAATCATGATCAACTCACCCACCATCACACCGAAAGAAGTCGTTAAATCCGGACTAAACATTGGACGGGATATCATGGGGACAATGTCCAACACCTTGATTTTAGCTTATATCGGCAGTGCACTTCCATTTATACTGCTTTTAATCATTTATGCCCGACCTGCAACTTTGTTGGCAAACTCAGAATATATTGCCTCAGAAATCATGCAGGCGGTTGCAGGAAGTTTGGGCATTCTATTTGCGATGCCCATCACGGCCCTTACAACAGCTGCGCTTTACAAAGCTTCATTTAAAAAGTCTGACTCATTGACCAAAACTCCGAATTAAAGGGGTAATGATAAAACCCGCAAGGGTTTATGGAGGTTTAATATGAAAACACTTAGAATCACTGATGATATCACTTGGATTGGTACATTAGACCCGAAGCTTCGCATTTTCGATATCATCATGTATACAGAATTTGGTACAACGTATAACTCGTACGTACTTAAAGGCAGTGAAAAAACTGCGGTCCTCGACACGGCTAAGCACAAATTTTTAGAAAGCTATATAGAAAAGCTGACCTCGGTAACACCGATCGATCAAATCGATATGATGATCGTGCATCATGTAGAACCTGATCACTCCGGGTCATTGCAGTATCTGATTGAGAAAAATCCCAACATCAAAGTTTATGGATCTCCACCGGCGATCAAATATCTTAACGACATTCTTAATGTTCCATTCAATGGAATCATGCTCAAAGAAAGTGATACGATTTCATTAGGGAACAAAACATTACGGTTCTTGATGGCTCCGAATTTGCATTGGCCGGATGCGATGTATACCTATGTAGAAGAAGATAAAGTATTATTTTCCTGTGACTCCTTTGGATCCCACTTTAGTTTTGATGAAGTGCTGTTATCCAAAGTGAAAGAAAAAGATGATCACAAAAAAGCAATAAAAACCTATTTTGATGACATCATGGCACCTTTTAAGCCTTTTGTCCTGCGGGCGATGAACAAACTGGAAGGTTTGGACATTCAAATGATATTGACCGGACACGGACCGTGTCTGGATGAAAACATTCCGGAAGCCATTGCCTTGTACCGCGAATGGGCTCAGGATGATAACCCGAATACCAAAACAACGATAGTTATACCCTATGTCAGTGCTTACGGATACACAGAGAAAATGGCCATTGCCATCAAGGAAGGCATTGAGGCAACCGGTGATTTTGATGTAAGAATGTTTGATATGGTAAAAGAAGACACTCAAAAAGTTGTTAAGGAAATACTGCATTCAGATGGATTTTTGCTTGGAACTCCAACGATCTTAAGTGATGCATTGAAACCGATTTGGGACATCGCAGGGTTTTTAAACCCGGTCATCGTCAAAGACAAACACGCATCTGCGTTTGGATCGTATGGCTGGAGTGGAGAAGGAGTACCCCATATCATTGAGCGACTCAAACAGTTGCGAATTAAAGTGATGGAAGGACTCGCGATAAAATTTAATCCGGATGAGGAAAAACTCAAACTGTGCCGTCAATTCGGAATCGACTTTGCCAATCAAATTCTATCAACAAAAAAATAAACCGTCGCAAGACGGTTTAATCTGTTTTTGGTTCAATCCTCTTCGCTAGATACAGAAACGGAGTATCTAGGGCGGCAATCAGAAACTTAAGTATGTAGGTTGATAACATGATTTGCATAAGATCATAAGACATCCCCCAAAAGGCAATCGATACGAAAATCGCAGTATCCACGGCTTGAGATACCATCGTAGAACCATTATTGCGCACCCACAACCAACGATCTGCCGGAAGCCACTGTCGGATTTTACTGTAAATCGTAACATCAAGCAATTGACTGATGAAATATGCGGTCAGACTAGCAAAAACGATCCGGCCGGAAAAACCGAAAATCAAAGAAAACGCATCCTGTACCGCAAGTGCAAAATCATCTTGTAGCGGGACGAAAGCCAATGCCATCTGCATCGTGATCAACAACGTGATTGCACTAAAAAACCCCAGATAAACAGATCTTGCCGCATCCTTTTTACCATACTTTTCACTCAATATATCTGTCGCAAAGAAAATCGAACCATATAACGTATTGCCCAACGTTGCCTGAAGTCCGATGATTTCAATACCTTTAAGAACCTGAATATTCGCAAGAATGGTGCTGATCGCGATCCACGCCATAAGCCCTGTCTTGCCAAACTGACGATAAGCAAATAAAACCAACCCAAAATGAATGACGATAAACAATAATCCCAATAACGTGTTATTCATAACCACTTCTCCTGACTTGTACATTATAAAGTAACAAAAGGGGTGTGACAAGTGTAAAATTATGATAGAATATGGTACGTGATGAACATGGAAAAATTTAGATTTGAAATTACGCATACTTGCAAACAGTCCGGTGCCCGCACCGGAATTTTACACACGCCACATGGATCGGTATTGACCCCGATGTTTATGCCAGTCGGAACATTAGCAACGGTAAAATTCGTTTCACCGGAAGAACTGACGGCAATCAATGCCGGAGTGATTTTATCCAACACCTACCATCTTTGGTTGCGTCCGGGTGCGGATATCGTCAAGGAAGCCGGCGGATTACATAAATTCATGAATGTTGAACGTCCTATTCTGACTGACAGCGGCGGTTTTCAGGTGTTTTCTCTGAGCGATACCCGAAAAATCAACGAAGAAGGTGTCACATTCAAAAATCACCTGAATGGTGATACGTTATTTCTGACACCTGAAAAATCGATACAAATACAAAATGATCTTGGTGCGGATATCATCATGAGTTTTGATGAATGCCCACCGTTTCCAAGCACATATGATTATATGAAAAATTCCGTCGAACGCACATTGCGTTGGGCAAAGCGCGGTAAAGACGCTCATCAGCGTTCCGATGACCAAGCTCTTTTTGGCAT
>PHAF01000037.1 GCA_002841605.1 Firmicutes bacterium HGW-Firmicutes-10
TCACCTCTTTTTATATACTCAGGTCGCAAAAAGTCAAAAAAAAGAGCTGTAGCTCCATAAATAGTTGAATTTAACTATCTATTTCGTTACAGCCCCTTTGAGTAAACTATTTAGCAGCTAAATCTTTAGCAGCAGCAACAGCTTTTTCAAATGATGCCAAGTAGTCAGTTACAGTTACGGATACGGAAGATTTCAAATCTTCGCCATCTTTAATATAACCATCGGTCAACGGCAATGCTTTGACTTCTGTCAATGTTTTGCCAGCCATCCAAGCTTCAAGAGCAGCGATTTGTTCGAACCATTCTTTTCCGATTTTGGATTGAGCTTTCATGCCATATTCAGCGCCTTTTTCTTTTTTCGTTTTAGCAGCTTCAGCTTTAACGATTGCACCGGCAACATCGAATGTTCCATCATTTTGAGCAACATCGATCATTGATGCGACAACTTTGCCATCTTTGTCCAATGCAACAGCTGCAACAGTTACGTTAACGCGGATACGTCCAGCAGTTTCAGCAACAGCTGCGCGCGGTTGTACGGAAGAAACGGAAGCACCGCCAACTTTAGCAACGTTTTGTAATTCAACAGCATTAGCAACAGCTTTTTCAACTGCAGCCAAGTAATCGGTAACAGTGATCGTTACAGAAGATTTCAAATCTTCGCCATCTTTAACATAACCATCAACTAACGGTAATGCTTTGACTTCTGCCAATGTCTTACCAATCATCCAAGCTTCTAAAGCTTTGGCTTGTTCATCCCATTCTTTACCGATTTTGGATTGAGCTTTCATGCCGTAAGCAGCGCCCTTTTCCTTTTTGGTAGGTGCAGCTTCAGCTTTTACGATAGCACCTGTAACATCGAATGTACCATCTTGTTGAGCAACGTCGATTTCTACCGATACGAATTTGCCGTCTTTATCCAAAACAACTGTAGCAAATGTAGTGTTAACACGAATACGTCCAGCAGTTTCAGCAACAGCTGCGCGCGGTTGTACGGAAGTTACGCTTCCAACACCGACTTTGTAAACAGGGTTTGCCTTCGTGCAACCAGCCATAACAGCCAATGCAACGATAGCTAATAATAATAATTTTTTCATCTAAATTTCCTCCTTGCAATGTGAATTATATACACAAATGAAACAAGTGTCAATGAGAAAACGGGACAATTGTTTCACTTTTCACAAATTAATTAATAACATGTGAAATTTATATTATATTGTTCACATTATGTTTCGTTTTTCACAAATGCACTTTTTGCACTGCCTTTCAGCAAGTTATTCCGATAATGCTCTTCTCCCAAAACAAGACATATTATGAGTGCCATGAACGCTATTGCTAACGCTAAAATCAACTCAGAGAACATGACATTTGTCAGAAGTAATCTTGACGGCATAAACAACATTGAGAGAATTGGCGTATAGGAAAAAATGTATCCCCATCCATGATTGAGTTGATCTGCCGAGTTGATAAAAATTGCCAAATAGTAAATTACGAGCATTCCTAAGTAGAAAGGTCCTTGAATAGCCGCTGCTTCTTCAATACTGTTGATATGAACTGAAATCAATACCATTAACAGCTGTACAAGCAATATTCCTAGCATCAGAAAAATTGCGCAAAGAACAACAATGCTTATTGAGGACAATTGTAAGTCCAGCGAACGTATCCATTCTTCGATGGAACTATAGTGAATGGTCAGAAACTGCCATCTGTACAAAGCATTAAGCAAGCCTGAACCATTATCAAATACGATTCGAACCATCAGCCAAAAGACAAAACCAAATCCATGAATCATCAACTGCATCAGCATCGTAAACCAGCCAATCAGAAGCTTACTGTAGTAGTGCTCTTTATGACTTACTGAAGTTAGAATAACTTCAATTACATTTGAAGTTTTTTCATTGACTACCTCATTAGCAACCGCTGTCGAAAAACTCAACAACATAAAATAGATCGTCGTAATGACGATAAATCCAGAATGACTTGCTGAAGATTCAGTTACATTTTCCCATTCAATATGCGCAATCATTACCTGATCAAACAATGACACAAGTGAATCCGGCATATTCTCGATCATCGTAATCCTGTGATATCCGACAATCAAGTGCTCGATGACTTGTCCTTGCTCCATTGAAAGATTACCTGTCACCAGATATCCGTCATCTTTTACATGAATAAAGACGTCTGCCTTTGATGGGTCATTTTGATAAATGAAATTTGAAGGCAAATATTCTCCGATCATATCAAACATCGAAGGATTCATATGTATTGATTTAGGCAAAATAAGGGTCGGCGCAAAAGAAGTTAACAGGACATCAATAAAAAGAATGACTCCAAATAAAAAGAAACTAAAACCATACAACATCCATGATACCGGATTATTCAAACGACGATTCAGCGAAAATGATATAAGTGCTTTCATTGTTGATCCCTCAATAAGTCTTTAAGAGTCAAAGACTCGACCTTGATTGTCCTTCCATCCCGGTTTTTTAGGGCTAATGTAGCAATATTGACGGCATCTGCCTCGTTATTACACAAATATTTCGTCGTGTTACCTTCATGACGGATATCTGTGACACCTTTTTGTAATGCATAAATCATTTGTGCATCTTCACTGACAGAAACGGTTTTGATTGGATGGTTTCTTTTGATATCCATTAACTTACCCTGCACAATCACCTTGGACTTGTTTAGCACGGTCAAAGAATCACATATTGGTTCGATTTCCTCATATTGATGACTAGAGAGAAGTACGATCTTACCGCTGTGAGCATAATCTGTGATCACTTCTTTGAATAAACGAACGTTTGAAATATCCAATCCAGTCAGAGGTTCATCGAGAATCAAGACATCCGGCCGATGAATCAAGGAGCAAATCAGCTGTATCTTCTGCTGGTTTCCCTTCGAACACTCTCTTAATCGCTTGAGTTCCAATTGTTCACACTTCAACTTGCGCAACCAGACATTCTTTTCTTCTCTTACTTCCTTACTACTCATTTTTTTGAGCGAAGCGAAAAAGTCAATCATTTCCGTGACCCTCAAATCAGCGATAACACTTCTTTCCTCCGGAAGATATCCGAACTGTCGAATCGTTGATAAGGAGCTTTCTAGTGAAAAACTTCCTTTATCCCATGGAATCAACCCAAGCAAGCAGCGAAAAAGCGTTGTTTTACCACTACCGTTTCTTCCCAACACACCATGAATCTCACCTTTTTTACATGTCAATGAAACATCCTGACAACCACTGTTTAACGCATATAACTTTGTAAGGTTCTCTACCCTTAACATCACATCACCCCTTACCTAATATGAAGTCATATGCCATTTTCCAAAAGAAAAGCAGCTTTCGCTGCTAGAATACGTCTTTTCGTTCTTCAGGTTTCAATAAACCCATGTTGATATGACAATAACCGGTCGGATTTTTAACCAGATACAACTGATGATAATCTTCCGCATTGTAAAACTTTTTCAGTTTAGACACTTCGACAACAATCGGTTTTCTATATCTCGGTTGTTGTTGAGCCAAATATTCACGAATGACCGGTTCATCCACATCATCAATGAAATATACACCCGTACGATATTGCGTTCCAATATCACCGCCTTGCTTGTTGAGCGATGTCGGATCGATCATCCGAAATAAATGCTCAAGTATCTTAGGTAAGGATATTACATTTTCATCATATTGCAAGTAAACGACTTCCGCGTGATGAGTTAATCCCGAACATACTTGCTGATAACTTGGACTTTCGGTTGTACCTTGGGCATAACCGACCTTGCTTTCAAGGATTCCTTTGGTACGACGATAGTACTCTTGAACTCCCCAAAAACATCCACCACCTAATACGATTTCTTTCATATGTTTTCCTCCAATAGCTTTCGAATGACAAATGACGCACAGGCCAACCCGGCGGCATTTGGAACAAACGGCGAACTTGCCGGCGGCATCCGATCTTTGCGTATTTCACTTTCATTAAGTTCCACTGTTTGCTTAATAGGTTTCTCTAATGAGAAAGCTACATCTATTTTATCACTAAGTCCTCGCTTACGTATCTGATAACGCACCACTTTCGCAAGGGGATCTTCAAAAGTATCTTTTAATTTCACGATCCTGACTTGTGTCGGATCCATTCGGTTACCCATACCCAAACTGCTTATGATCCTAATATTATTTTTTTGACAGTACTCAATCAAATCACATTTGCTTCCAACGGTATCGATAGCATCAATGACATAATCAACATCACATACAAAACACTCAGGTAATGTCTCCATTGAAACAAAACGCTCAATTTTGACACACTCACAATCCGGTTTTATTGAGTGAATACGTCGTACTAACGCATCCAGCTTTTTCATTCCCACCGTATCCAACGATGCATGCATCTGCCGATTCAGATTGCTTTTTACCACAACATCATGATCGATCAAAATCAGTTTCCCTATACCAAAACGAGCCAGCGACTCAGCCGCAATGGCACCGACTCCACCCAATCCAACGACCATGACACATTTCTGAGAAATCTTAATCGTATTATCATCTCCAATCAATAAACGAATCCTTGCTAACGACTCATCCATACTTTTACCTCTTCTATTGCCTGATTTACTTCAATTTCATCATCCATATTCACCCAACGACATGGCATTTGATGCATAAACCATGTGATTTGCCGCTTTGCAAATCTCCGTGTGTTTCGTTTCACCAATGAAATCGCATCATCAAGACTTATCTTTTCATCGAGATAGTCTTTAAACTCCTTATATCCTATTGCCGACATGACCGGATGATCCCAACCTGCCTTAACAACTGCCTGTTTTACTTCATCAAGCAAACCCGCTTCCATCATCTTTTCAACCCTGCTGTTTAACCGTTGGTAAAGCTGAACCCGAGGTAACGTACAAGCCAAAATCTTCGCATCGTAAAGCATTGAGTGAGTTTGCTCTGATATAAGCTCAGTTTTACTTTTCTGATTCGCCATTGCAATCGAAATAGCTCGCAATACCCGTTTACGATTATTGGCATGAATCAGTTGAGCCTGTTGCGCATCCACTTTACTCAACTCATCGTGCAACTCTGTATTAGATAATGAATCAGCCCAGCGCATGTCTATATCTACTTCATCCATAAAAACATAATCATACAATAAAGCTCGAATATAGAGTCCGGTCCCACCGACAATGATCGGCAGTTTCCCTTTTGAAACGATTTCTTCAATTTTCTTACGTCCATACATCTGAAAATCACGAACGTTGAATGTTTCTTCAAGTGATAGAAGATCGATTCCGTGGTGAACGACACCTTCCATATCTTTGGGTAGAATCTTGGCACTGCCGATCGTCAATTCCTTGTATACGGCAACTGAGTCCCCACTGATGATTTCGCCATTGAATAATTTTGCCAGTTTAACACCCAATGCGCTCTTCCCGGTCCCGGTCACACCACCGACGACCAACACCTTAATCATCGATTGAACTCCTTTAATAGACGATTGGCATCAATCAATACGAACGTCGGACGACCATGGGGACAATGATACGGTTGCTGGCATTTGCCTAATCCATCGATGATCGATTGCATTTCACTGACACTCAGATTTTGATTAAAGCGAACCGAACTGTGACACGCCAATGATGCAATGGCAGCTTTACGTAGTGAACCTTCATCTTGCCAAACATCATTCTCAAAAGATTCAAATAAGTCCTCTATCGCGGCCTGAGCATCAATTTCACTCATCCATACCGGCAACTGACGGACAATAAACTGCGAATCCGAAAGCATTTCAAGTTCAATCTTCATTGTTAAAAGCAGTTGAGCTAGTTCATCGAAGCGGATACGCGACTTCTTTCTTCCCTCTATGATGACGGGAATCAATAACGGTTGCATGCTTTGATCTCCATGCAATAACTGCTTCTGGTAGTGCTCATAACGGATACGTTCCATTGCCGCATGCTGATCCAGTATATATAGTCCAGCTTCTCCTTGTGCCAGAATATATTTATGATGCAACTGAGCCAATGCGGTCATTTGTATAAAGACATTTTTATATTGAGTCGCATGTTCATCAACGATTTTCTCTTCATCTCTACCCGACGTATCGCTGATTCCATAGCGAATCTCAGATTCCTTCACCGATTCCACAGGTTTTTCATCGGGCGTAGGAAAGAATGAGATGATCTCTGTTGTTACCGGTCGAAACACTTGCTGACGGATTACTGCTGCACTCATATGCTGCTTTAGTACTTCCTCAATGGTTTCTGTAATAAAAAGCTCTGCCTGCTGCTCTTTTGATAAACGAATCTCCCACTTTGAAGGATGTACATTTACATCCACCAATTGATGATCCATATGTACATTCAATATAACGATCGGATAACGATCCTCGGGCAAGTAATACTTATATGCCTGCATGATTGCCCTTTGAAGCCGGATTGAACGGATCAATCGACGATTTGCAAACAAGATCATGTCATTGCGGGATGAACGTGAAACATGAGGCAATACGATTGCTCCTGATAATGAAAAGTCATAACTCTGTTTCGAGAATTCTACGACATTCCGTGCTATATCGTTTCCATACTTGCGATAGACCACTTCTTTTAAAGATCCGCTACCGTTGGTTTGAACGACTACCTTTGCATCACAAGTCAAAACAAAAGCAACATCCGGATAACATAACGTGAATTTCTCTATGACATCCACGATCATTGCGGTTTCATACTGAACGCTTTTCATGTGTTTTAGTCTTGCAGGTGTTTTTAAAAACAACCCTTCAACCGAAATATGCGTGCCAACCGGACAAGCATAAGGAACAACGCTGATCAATTTACCAAAGTGTATCTCAACTCTTGTTGCAGTTTCACCATCATTTGTCATACATACGACACGCGATACCGAGGCAATCGAAGGCAAAGCTTCACCGCGGAATCCCAATGTCGATATCGACCACAAATCCTGTGATTCCTTTATTTTACTGGTGGAATGTCGTTCAAAAGCCCGACTTGCATCTTGTGGATCCATACCTATGCCATTATCGCTGACAACGATGGATGATAAACCGCCTTCAACAATGGTCACTTCAATACGTGTTGCCTTAGCATCAATAGCGTTCTCAACCAATTCCTTAACGACGCCCATTGGACGCTCTACGACTTCGCCGGCAGCAATCATATTGGTCAGATGATCGTCCAGTTTTAAGATGATCCCCATTATTTCGCTCCCTTCGACTTTTCTTTTAGTTCATCAAGTAAAGTCAATGCCTGTAGAGGAGTGATCGTTTCAATCGATATTGCATCCAAAACCTTCTTTATGTCTTCAAGATGTTTGGGAATATGCACGATCTCAACGACATCTAGCGATTGTTGAACAACCCTTCGACGGCTTTCCAATTGCTTGAGCAAGTCTTTTGCGCGATGAATCACCGCATCCGGTAAATGTGCTAAACGTGCAACATTGATTCCATAGGATTTATCGGCTTTCCCGCGCTTGACACGGTATAAAAAGGTGATATCTTCATCTTTTTCAAACACCTGGACAAACACATTAGACACGCCCGGCAAAGAGTCAGCCAATGCAGTCAATTCGTGATAATGCGTGGAAAATATTGTCTTCGCTTTGGTAATCGTTGCAATATATTCAATAATGGCTTGAGCCAATGCCATGCCATCATACGTCGATGTTCCCCGCCCGATTTCATCAAACAGAATCAGTGAAGACTCACTTGCTTTTTGTAAAGCTGTATTTGCCTCATTCATTTCGACCATAAATGTCGACTTTCCGCCCAAAATATCATCACTGGCTCCCATACGAGTAAAAATCCGGTCAAATATCGGCATATCTGCCTTTTTAGCTAAAACATAACAACCCATTTGCGCCATAATGGCAGTTAATGCGATTTGTCTCATGTAAGTGCTCTTACCACCCATGTTTGGACCAGTAAGTACAAATACGATATCCTGCTCTTTCATTTCCAGCGAATTGGATATGACTTCATGTTTAAGTTGAGAAGAAGCCAACAAAGGGTGTTTGCTTTCTTCAATATGTATCGAACGATCTTCTACAAACGTCGGCAAAATAAAGCCGCTTTGACTGCTTATTTGAGCAAGCGCACACAATGCATCCACATTCGCAGCAAAAGCCGCTAGAATCTGGATTTTCGGCAAATATTCGGCAACTTCAATGATCATCTCATTGAATAATTCCTCTTCAAGACGGATCGCTCTTTCTTTGGCGTGCAACAATTCATCTTCTTTACTCTTAAGCTTTTCACAAATATACCGTTCCGCATTGGTTAACGTCTGTTTGCGAACATAGCCGAACTCATCTTTGACTAATCCCATGTTCCCTTTAGAAACCTCGATATAGTAACCAAATACCCGGTTGTAACCGACTTTCAGATTTCTGATTCCCGTTCGCTCTTTCTCTTGATTTTCAAACTCCAATAACCAGCGATTGCCCCCCGTGGTGACATCCCTGTAATGATCCAATAACTCATTATATCCATCCAAAAATATTCCGCCTTCCTTAGCAGTGGCCGGAACATCTTCTGCCAAACGGTTTTCCAATAATCCCAATAGCTCCTTCAACGTCTCAATTTTTTCAACCCAAGCAAACGATGGCGATGATAAAAGTGAGTGCTTTATTAACGCAATTTGACGTAATGATCTCATCAGGCGGATCATATCTTGAGGAATCGCACTTCTAAAAGCGATTTTTGCACAAATCCTCTGTAAGTCATAAACGCCTTTACAATGTTGTATTAACTGATCTCTGAGTAAGAAATCTTCAACCAATGCTTTCACCTGACTTTGCCTGTATTGAATATCGCTTATCTGCGTCAGCGGCTTTTCAATCCAACTTCTTAACAATCGACTTCCCATTGCGCTTTTACAACGGTCCATATAACTGAATAATGTCAGATTCTTGCCGTTAGGCCGTAATGGAGCAAGCAACTCAAGATTAGTAATCGTTGAATAATCCAATTCACAATACGTTTGAACATCGTCGATTTCAGCTCGTTGTAAATGTGTCAGCGTTTTGAATTGTGTGGATTGCAGATAGTTAATCAATCGTCCGTAAGCCGTTAGTAGCGATTCACGTTGTACATGTTCTATTAAAGGAATGTAATAACCATCTATTTTTTGTTCATCACAAAAAGAAATCATCAAATTTGGAATCTCTCTCATACGGTTTAAAACACGCTCTGTCACTTGACTGTGAAAAACGATTTCCCTGATATTGTTTTTCAAACAGTATTGAATCAACTCGAACCGCGAATGTTCGATCCTGCGCAAAACTGTTTTACCGCTGGCCATTTCACATGCCGCGATTGCATATCCGGTGATATCATCTTCTACAGCAGCAATATAGATTTCGCTCTTCTCATCAGCGTTTTCGTCCATAACCGTACCCGGAGTAATGATTCGAATAACATCCCGTTTGACGATGCCTTTCGCTAATGCCGGATCTTCCATTTGCTCAACGATTGCCACTTTATATCCTCGACCAATCAGCTTTTGTATATATGGGGTTACTGCATGATGCGGAACTCCACACATCGGTGCTTTTTGATCATTGCCCGCCCCACGAGAAGTCAATACCAAATCACATTCCAAAGAGACAAGTTTCGCATCCTCGTAAAATAATTCATAGAAATCACCGAGCCGGTAAAATAATAAGGCGTCAGGATAATTGTTTTTCACATCAAAATACTGTTTCATCATTGGGGTCAATTTTTCCATAAGCCACCTCAATTGTACCTATTATAACACAAAAAAAGAGCACTTCGAGAAGCGCTCTAAATCGGCTTTTGATCGGCTTTTGCTAACATTTCGTCAGTGATGGTTTCAAATGCCTGAGTATTATCGAGCAACTGACGCTGCTGATCCCTCATCATTTTTACCAAATCGCTCCTTAACATAAATGAACATGCCCCAAAGGCCATTGAATACCCGGCACGGGTCTCTACGATTTTATATAGACCGACCAGATGGACACGTTTGAAGTCGACCAAAGTTTTATCATATGGCAATATGGTCAGCCGATTGGGTGAAGAATGGGCCATTCGAATATTATCCAAACCGCCAAAAGCCTGAATGATTGCCTGAACCTTTTCGGTTTTAACACCGATATTCATAGCATCCACGGCAATCCGACGATAATAGGTACGAGTAACAAGATAATAGAATATAAACATTAGAATTCCTATAACAAGAATGACCGTCAAACTCCGCTGCATATTGGGGTTACGCCAGAAAATTGCCAAGTCAATCAGGCTGGCCGGTGTTGCTACCAACTCCAGACCGGAATATGTGTACCCTACTGAAACACTGAATGCTTCAAATGTGGCAAAAAGCAAACCCGTCGTAAACAAATGAATCACATAAAGCATCGGAGTAGCAAATAACATGTAAATTTCAACGGGTAGCAATGTTCCAAACAAAATCGAAAGGAAAATAGAAAAGAGCAGGAATGAGAAATATCTTCTCTTGTTGATTTTATCCGTGAAGGTCTGATATGCCGCGATCAGAAATGCCGGTACGGCAAATATATTTAGCACGTAATATGGCGTGATCAACCGCCCGAAACCAAGCGAATATATACCATTAGCTCTTTGAGCTGTCCAAACAGCTACATCACCCACAAAATTGTTACCCAAACCGTCAATCCAAGAACCTCCAAAGATGCCAAACCAGAAGGGTTCTCGAATCAGCCGACTCATGCTGACTGCACTAAGGACACGTTCAGTTATTCCATAAAAGAAGAGATTTACCGGGTTAGTGATATCTGATGCGATAAACTTAAAAATGAAATCTGTTATTTGCATCAGAAACGGCCATAAATAACTTATACCGATGCCACCCAATATACTGAAGAATATGACTTCAATCGCTGCCCAAGTATCTTTGTCTACAAATGGCAACAACCCATGATCGTTTGCTTTGCGACTGCGATGATAACAAAACCGTGTGACATTGATTAGGATTATGGAAGAAAATATCCCTGTTTGAATCGGATATATCACTCCGCTTCCAGGTAAGAATATATCTGCTAAGTCAACGGATATTCCTAATACCGGATAATATGCCGAAGGTTGTAATTTTCCCAAAGAGAAGAACATTGTGGTAATATGTAAGACGACATAGCCGACAATGCCAATGTAAACTGGCACAGAGTCCTCATATCGCTTTGATAAGGCTTTGATCAATAACAACAGCGGAAAAAGCATGATCATCATGCCACCGAAATAACGCATCAATTCTGCGAAGGTTAAAATCCACCGGTTTTCGACCGTGATGATAGTAACCAGATTAGGATTTAGTAGTAGACCGCCCAACCCCATAAAAATTGTTGAAACAAACAGGGTTTTTAGTGGGAATTGCACGATTTCCAAAAAAGAATGCCATCTCCGCATACAATCACCTCGAATTCTATGATACCATTATACTTAATTATACACAACGAAGGAAACTATTCACCAAGGAGTATTGAAGTGACGATTCAAAATACAGAAAAAACAAAGAAATCTTTTAAAATAGATATAACCCTGACCATTTTACTGCTGACAATGGCCGTTTTCAGTATAGTCGCAATCCAAGGCGCAATTCCTTTAACTTCAAGTACCGTTAATGGACAAGATATTCTAATCAAACAGGGCATTTGGTTTGTCCTTGGCTTTTCATTGCTTGCAGGGTTGCTGTTTTTTGGTATCGACCGACTTTTTACGGGCGTACGAGTCTTTTACTGGATATTAATGTTCCTTTTGTTTTTGCTTTTTTTAGATCGATTTATTGACCTCCCCTTCATACGGCCACTCAATGGAACCCGTGCCTGGATCATTTTGCCGGGAATCGGAACACTTCAACCCAGTGAATTTATGAAAATCGTTTTGATTATCATTACTGCCAACGTTGTTGACGAGCATAACCGTAATCGCACGATCATCAGTTTTAAAACGGATATGTTGCTCTTCGCAAATGTCGCAAAATACGTTTTGCCTCCGCTAGCATTGATCATCCTTCAACCAGATACAGGGATTCCAATCGTCATCATCTTTACGATTCTAGCCATTCTTGCTGTATCGGGGATAAAACACCACTGGATTTGGGCGGGGCTTTTTGTCGTCGTTGTCGCTTTAGGTGGGTCTGTATATCTTTACAATACATCACCTGAGACACTGGCAAGCATTTTAGGAAACTCCTACCGACTGAACCGATTCCATGGGTGGTTGGCAACAGAAAAATATATATATTCCTGGGGAAATCAACTTTATACCTCACTTTTAGCAGTTGGTTCTGCTGGTTGGACAGGTCATGGAAATGAAACTGTTTTAATAACGTTGTTGGAACCCCAAAATGACTTCATCTTTGCAGTTATAGGAAAAAATTACGGATTCCTTGGCACAGCGACCGTTCTTATAGTGAATCTTTTGCTGGATCTTAAATTATTAGCCATTGCCTTGGCATACGAACATCCTCGTGAACGTTACATGGTTGCCGGGTTGCTTGGAATGCTCTTATTTCAACAAGTTCAAAACATGGGTATGATCGTTGGACTGTTGCCGATTACTGGAATTACTTTACCGATGATATCGGCAGGCGGATCTTCTTTATTATCCTATATGATACCTTTCGCAATCGTTTATCACATGAGCAATGAGAATAAAAATAAAACCATCCACTAAAAAACCCTCGACGAGGGTCAGTATAAGTTATTCAAACGTTTTATAAATGATGTCGGCCGATACCTGGCAAAGCGGGCGGCCTTTTTACATAGACGGAATTCGATCGCATCGACGCCATCAAGCCTTACGTGTAAATGGTCAAAACAAAGAATAGAATCGTTATAAGACTTGCTTTCAAAACGGATGACATGACTTTCCGGAATTACCAGAGATGTTGAAAGTGATCGTGATAGTTTATGGTGTATCCCCGCGACCTCAGTCAACTGCATGGCACGAATTGATGGTAAAAGAACAGCTCCTCGAAGCGAACGATTGTATGCCGTTGAACCGATTTGGGTGCTTACGCAAAGCCCGTTCCCACGAAACGTCTCAAGATATTCATCGTTGATCAAAACCTCGATCCGCTGTGTTTTAATAATGTTCTCTACCCGGGCTTCATTGATTGCATACAGCGACTCAAATCGGTCCCCATTGTAGCGCCTTACTTCAAGTAATTGAACTTCTTCAGTCAAGGGGTGTCCTGTAACCAGATCTTCCAATAGTTGATCGACTTCTTTTTCTTCATAATCCGTAAAAAATCCGAGCGTACCGGTATGAATGCCGACAAAATGCACACTTTCAATCTGATGCATCCTCTGATGCAGTGCATGTAGCATCGTTCCATCACCACCGACACTAATGACAATCTCAGGATTTTCATTATCAAAAATCTTGTTTTGCAGTGTTAATTGATCAACTATTTTTTTACCTAATGAAAGTGACATTTCATCTTCACGGGTTACTACGGTGAATCGTTCCATGGCAAACACTTCCTTTTCGTTTGAGTCTATTGTATCATAACGATGTGAGGTTGAGAACATGAAGGAAAATCTGGAAATCGAGCTTAAATGTTTACTAAACAAAGATCAATTCGAATGTCTTTTAGACAAGATGGATTTTTCTGTGCCTAAAACTCAAATTAATACCTACTATGACACACCTCTGAATGATTTACAAAAGCGTCATTGGATGTGTCGTATCCGAGAAGTTAATAGTAAATATGAGTTTACCCTGAAAACACCGGGTGATGGAGGTCTTAATGAGTTTGAATGTTCCCTTGAAGAACACAACATTCACGACCCAGTGATTCTAGACTTA
>PHAF01000038.1 GCA_002841605.1 Firmicutes bacterium HGW-Firmicutes-10
TCTCTTGTCCTTTCAATAAAAAAGGAACTCCTATGTGTAGGAATTCCTATTCATCTCATTGTCTACGGGGTGTTTACCCCAACATTTGACTTAGAGCCTTTCTTTTTAAATTAAGTCTTCTGATTTGAAATCGAGAATCGCTTCTTCGATTTCTTTTTCTTGTAGTTTATCAAGCAACATCAATAAAAATTCATTGCGTTTTGTCTCGTTAGAACCATAATTATCTGTTGCCGGGAAAGTACCGTCTGCCTTATTGGTGTAATACATGATATCTCCGTTATCCATCAATACGATCATCCAGCGTACACCAATGCTTGTTATCATCAGACCCATCAGTTCAAGCGTATATCCTTTATTAAGCACGTTAAATTCACTTTCATTGAGTAAAACGCCGTGAACAGAGCGCAATAAGTTTGCATTCGGAAAGGTATGATTGAAGATCCACTTTACATTAGGCGCTCTACGCAATACGACTTCAATAAATTTCTCGTTGCGCTCAGTGATTAATCCATAGTCACAATGGGCGATGGCTGCTAACGGTAAGTCATCGTTAATGCTAAATGAAGAAATCGAATCTTGAAGTGACAGAACGTACTCATGCTCAGCTGTGCGAACGACGGTTTCACTGGTTAATGGGACGTCTTCTTGCTTAGCGTAAACAAAGCATCCCTTTTGTTCCAGTTCGTCCTGACAAGTTAAAGAGGCCAAATCATTGCCAAGCTTTGTCATCAAATGTGTCTGCCAATTTTTATCTAAAAATATATTAACAAGGTGTGTCGTTGATCCGCCAGTCTCCGTGGACATCTTCGCAAATTGATAAGGAAGCAGCGCTGAATGTTGAGTGGTGAGAATATGTCTTTGTGCAAAAGTTCCAAAAATTACAATTGATTTCATAAGCGCCTCCTTGTAAATGTATGATAACACACCGAAAATATTTTTTGTGAAAAAAAATAAAAAATGTAAACACAATCATCAAATAAAAGGAATGTCATCAAACGGTTGTCCTAGTACGGAGGACTTTTACTTTGGTTGTGTGGTGTGAAAAAAATTTGAAAATGATATAATAAACATGAACCCGCAAATGAGGTGATTTTGTGCGTATCGGACAGTCTACGGACATCCACGCTTTTATTGAAGGACGACCGCTGATTTTAGGTGGTGTAACCATTGAACATCCATTGGGATTATTGGGGCATTCGGATGCGGATGTGCTTTTGCATGCGGTTTGTGAAGCGATCATCGGAGCATTGGGACTGGGAGATATCGGAAAGCATTTTCCGGATACTGATCCTTCGTATAAAGGAATATCGTCGTTGATCCTGTTGGAAAAGACATGGCAGCTGATGAATAGTGAAGGATATCAATTGGTCAACCTGGATAGTTTGATTTTGATAGAAAAGCCTAAAATCGCACCTTATATCGAAGAAATGAAGAGAAATATTTCATCGGCTTTGCGTTGTGATGACAGCCAAGTCAATGTCAAAGCTACCCGAGGTGAAAAACTTGGATTTATCGGCCGCCAGGAAGGCGTGATGGCACAGGCCATCGTATTATTAGAGAGGAAAGTGTAGAAATGAAAAAAGTTCGTGTGCGTTATGCGCCTAGTCCGACGGGGCATTTACATATTGGAAATGCGCGTACCGCATTGTTTAATTACTTGTTTGCCAAACATTATGAAGGGGACTTTGTGTTGCGTATTGAAGACACCGATATCGAACGCAATGTCGAAGGCGGTGAAGAATCTCAGTTATATTATATGCACTGGCTTGGGATCGATCCGGATGAATCTCCTAAAAATCCTGGAGCTTATGGTCCTTACCGTCAAATGGAGCGTTTGGACATTTACAGAAAACATACCGAATGGCTGATAGAAAAAGGGTATGCATACAAGTGTTATTGTACATCTGAAGAACTGGATGAAGATTATCAGAAGCAAGTGGAAGCCGGTTTTGCTGCAACGCGCTATAATCGCAAATGCTTACACTTAAACAAAGAACAACGACAACTAAATGAACAAAGCGATTTGCCTTACACCGTCCGTATACGGGTTCCCGATAATGATACCTATACTTTTCATGACATGATTCGCGGTGATGTGACTTTTGAGGCGAAGGATATCGGTGACTGGGTATTGGTGAAAGCGAATGGAATACCGACATATAACTATGCCGTTGTTATTGATGATCATCTGATGGCAATCACGCATGTATTCCGTGGCGAAGAGCACCTTTCCAATACACCGAAACAATTGATGTTGTATCGGATGTTTGGCTGGGAAGAACCGCAGTTTGCGCACATGACGTTGATCGTCAATGAACAACGTAAAAAACTGTCAAAGCGTGACAATTCAATCATGCAATATATGAGTCAATATAAAGATTTGGGATATTTACCTCAAGCCATGTTTAACTTTATGGCGCTGTTGGGGTGGTCACCGGAAGGTGAACAAGAGATTTACTCACCCCAAGAGTTGATTAAAGTTTTTGATGAGAAGCGTCTTTCGAAGTCACCATCCATGTTTGATAAGCAAAAACTGACATGGGTCAACAACCGTTATATCAAGGAAATGCCTTTGACGGATGTCGTGGCATTGTGTAAGCCGTTTTTAGAACAAGAGTTTGATTTGAGCAATCGTAGTGCAGAATGGATTGATAAATTGGTTGGATTGTTCCATGATCAGTTGTCTTACGGACATCAAATCACGGAATTGGCCCGTCAGTTCTTTATTGGACCGGAAGTTTTGGAAGAAGACGCTAAAGAAGCTTTGGCATGGGAAACGACACCAGTGATTGCGAAGGCATTTTTAGAGCACTTGCCCCAGGAGTGGACGGTAGATAACATAAAACTTACGATGGATGCCGTAAAGAATGAAACAAAAATAAAAGGTAAGCCGTTGTTTATGGGATTGCGTGCATCGACGACCGGTCAGTGTCACGGCCCGGACCTGATGAGCACGATTTTCCTTTTGGGAAAAGATGAAGTCAGTAAGCGATTAGGCCAAATATAATCTAAAAAAACAGGAGGTGGTCGTATGTTTGAGTTGTTGGCAGAGAAGAAGGTCATGCGTGACCCGATTCATGAATATATCCACATTCAATACAAGGTCATTTGGGATAGCATAGATTCACCGGAGTTTCAGCGTTTGCGCCGGATCCACCAGTTGGGGCCAACCTTTCAAGTGTATCATACGGCTGAACATTCCCGTTTTTCTCACTCATTGGGTGTTTATGAAATCGTTCGCCGGATGGTTGAGGAAGTAGAAGGTGTTAAAGAGCATTTAAGCGAGTTTGAACGTGTGGCCGTGATGCTTGCGGGATTGTTGCATGATCTTGGCCATGGTCCGTTCTCACATGCGTTTGAGTTGATTCAAAATCATCATCATGAGTATTATACAGGGCAAATATTGCTCGGGGAGAGCAATATCCACCAAATACTGGCAAAAGCGAATATTAATCTTCCCGAAGCTGTTGCGGATATCATTGCCCATCGTCATCCTAACAAATTGTTGACACAAATGATTTCGGGTCAGTTGGATGCCGATCGCATGGACTATCTGTTGCGGGATGCCTATTTCACCGGGACAAGTTACGGTCAGTTTGACTTAGAGCGTATCCTTCGAACTCTGCGTGTCGCAGATGACAAGCTGGTCGTCAAGGAGAGCGGGATTCATACGGTGGAAGACTATATCATGGCGCGCTATCATATGTACTGGCAGGTGTATTATCATCCGGTTTCAAGGAGTTTTGAGGCAGTTCTGACGAGCTTTTTCAGAAGGATGAAGGATTTGTATCATAACAACCCGATATCTCTGGCCGGTTATGATATGTTTACGCCATTTTTAAGAGATGATATCGTCAGTATCGAAGACTATGTGGCGATGGATGAGCCGGCATTTATGTATGGGATGTCCATGTGCAAGAAGCATCCTGACCAAATTTTGTCCGATTTGGCACGTCGTTTATTGACACGTGACCTATTTGGTTATTCGGATATCGATAATGAGAAATCGATTGTTGAAATGAAGAAAAAGGTCGAGGCTTGCGGGTTTGACGCGGAGTACTATCTGACGGTCGACCGTGCAAAGCAACAGCCTTATCAGCCTTACCGAGGTAAAGAGACTTCGCTGATTTGGGTCATGTTGAAAGATGGGAGAATCCGCGAATTATCGGATGTTTCGGTCATCGTTCAGGCAATCGTAAAAGGCGAAGATAAAAGTGACAGAAAAATGTTTTTCCCAAAAAAATGTGTTGAGGTAAACCATGAGCTATGATTTTAAATTAAGAAGAGAACAGTTATTATCCGATTTACCGTTAAACGGAATGGTGGTGCTGTTTGCGGGAAAGGGAGTCAAGCGCTCGGCAGATGCGGACTACCCATTCACCGTTAATCACAATTTTGCTTACTTAACGAATATCGACGAGCCAGAAGCCATTCTGATGATGGTCAAACTCAGCCACCGTACGTCCGTGACGTTATTTATCAGAGATATCGACCTAACTTTGCAAAAGTGGAATGGAAAATATATATCGATTGAAAAAGCCAAGGAAGCAAGTCAAATTGATTCGGTAATGTACGTATCGGCATTTGAATCATCCTTTATGTCACAGCTTACCCGTACAGGAGTCAATCGGCTTTTCTTAGATCTTGAGCGTTTGAATTTGGCAGATCGCCCTCTAGCAGGTGAATTGTTTGCCAAGAAAATCAGAGAAACCCACCCGGTTTTAGTTATTGAGAATATTTATCCGACAATCGCTAAAATGCGTACGGTGAAGTCCAATGAGGAAGTTAAGAAGATTGAAGAGTGCATAGCGGTTACGAGGTCTGCGTTTGAACGTATGCTCAAGCATGGCAAATCGTTGACACGTGAATATGAATTACAAGCAGAATTTGAGTATGAGTTGAAGCGCAATGGTGCATCACCGGCATTTGATATGATCGTGGCGGGAGGTGTTCGTGCCACAGTGCTGCATTATGTCGAAAATGATGAATTATTGGCAGAAGATCAACTGGTATTGTGTGATATGGGAGCATCAAAAAATTTCTATAACTCGGATATCACTCGCACCTTCCCAAAGTCCGGGAAATTCAGTGATCGTCAAAAATTGCTTTATAACATCGTGCTTGAAGCCATGGATGCGGTATATGCAATGATTAAACCGGGAGTAACGTTTAAAGAATTGAACGATGCCGTGATTTCTACATATGCGATACGGCTAAAGGATATTGGATTGATCAATGATCGCAGTGAAGTATCCAATTATTATTATCACGGGGTTTCCCATTTCTTGGGGATGGATGTGCATGATGTCGGTAAAATCGAGAATATGGTTTTGGTTGCCGGGAATATCATAACCGTTGAACCTGGATTGTATATCGAGGCGGAGTCGATCGGTATCCGGATTGAAGATGATGTACTGGTTACTGAAGACGGTTATCGAAATCTGAGTGAGTGCATCGTAAAGTCCACATCTGAAATTGAAGGTTTGATGAGCAACGGCTGAAAAGCCGTTTTTATTTTATTCGAATAAGATTTGAACGAAAACGGTTTAATTCTCGTTTATATTTGATAATGTTGCATACAACAATGATAGGCTCCGAAATTATTACGGTTTTGGATTGGTTTAGTTACATTACTCTTGACAATCATTGACGTTTCTATATAATTCAAGAAGAAAAAGGTATGATATGAAACACTTGCATCCTGTCATTTGTAGAGTTACGCGCAAATCCGTCAGTGACGGAAAAAGCGAAGTCATTCATCTGGGCAAAGCTTATCTTTCCCAGTTTTCCGACGGGTTTTCATTGGTATATCATGAATCTGCCAACGAAGAAAACTGTAAGGTCACTTTGGAAGTCAGTGATGAAATCATCACTTGCCTTCGTCAAGGCGAGGCAGTCACAATGTGCTCTTGGCAAAATCTTGTGCCTACTTCGATTTCGATCAAATCGGCATTTGGCCAGCACCTCTTCAATGTCATGACTCATCAAGTTGTGATACAGCGGGAATTGATTTTGGTCGATTATGAGTTGTTGGTTGATAAAGACGTTATCGACCGCATTGAAATGAAGTGGGAGATAAAGGAGGAGATCCATGAATCAAATTGAACTAAATTTGAAAATGATGATTCAAGCAGCCGTAAAAAACGTGTTTGATCATGAATTGTCGTTGGATGATATCGTCATTGAGTTGCCCAAGGATAAAGCACATGGGGACTATGCGACTAATGTGGCTATGCGATTGACAAAGATTCTTAAGAAGAATCCTAAGGAAGTTGCGAGTGGTTTGGTTAGCGGCTTTGATTATTCGGTTGCTGATGTCGAAAAAGCTGAGATAGCGGGTCCAGGATTTATCAATTTTTTCATTCTTAAAGAGTCGTTAGCTCAGTTGATCGGAAAAATCATCGAAGCTGGGGATGATTATGGAAAGACCAATGTCGGAAACGGGCTTAAGGTCAATGTTGAATATGTATCCGCAAATCCAACAGGCGATTTGCACCCCGGACATGCCCGTGGTGCTGCGATTGGAGATGCGGTCACACGAATCATGAAGTTTGCGGGATATGATGTTACCCGGGAATTTTATGTCAATGATGCCGGCAATCAAATCAACAACATGGCATTATCACTTCAGGCCCGATATTATCAGGCGTGTGGGATAGACTTGCCATTACCTCAAGACGGTTATTTCGGAAAGGATCTGATCGAAATCGCCGCAACCTTAAAATCTGAAATTGGCGAAGCAAAGTCAAAAGAAGATCCTAAAGATAACATTTTGTTCTTTAAGGAATATGGTCTTGTGGCTGAACTTCAGAAATTGAAGGATGACTTGAAATTGTTTAGGGTCGAGTTTGATGTTTATACATCAGAACAAAGCATTTATGATCGTGGATTGGTTGAGAAAGCATTACAACAATTGATCGATAACGGAATGACCTATATCCATGAAGATGCGGTATGGCTCAAGACGACGCAGTTTGGTGATGATAAGGATCGTGTACTGGTTCGGGGAAATGGATTGTATACCTACCTGATGCCAGACATTGCTTATCACTTGAACAAGAAAGATCGTGGATTTAAGAAACTTATTGATTTCTTGGGTGCTGATCATCACGGATATATCATGCGATTAAAAGCAGCCATTCAGGCGTTAGGATATCCTGCGGAAGATTTGGATGTCGATATCATCCAGATGGCACGGATGATTAAGGATGGCGAAGAGTTTAAGATGTCAAAGCGGACGGGCAAGGCAGTTGCTCTGAAAGATTTGATTGAAACTGCCGGGGTCGATGCGATCCGCTATTTCTTTGTTTCGCGGGCAGCGGATACACATATGGATTTGGATTTGGATATGGCAACCAAGCAATCCAATGAAAATCCGGTTTATTATGCGCAGTATGCCCACGCCCGATTGTGTTCGATTTTGCGTCAGCAAGAAAAAATTGTTCCATCGAATCATTTTGAGTTGATTAATCACGAAAAAGAAGTAGAATTATTAAAGCAACTAAATGAGTTTCCGTCGGTAGTTGCGGATAGTGCGAGTACTCGCCAACCGCATAAACTGTGTAATTATATTCAAAGACTTGCGCAATTGTTCCATAGTTTCTATAATGAGTGCTATGTATTGGATATGGAAAAGCCGGAATTATCGGCGCAGCGTCTGGCATTGGTGAAAGCAGTTCAAATCACCTTGCACAATGCATTGAATTTAATCGGAGTTGAACCTGTCGAACGGATGTAGCCAAGGGGAGGAAAAGATGAGTAATAAGTCAATGACAGATATTGCATATGAGTATATGCAAAACAAAAACGGAGTACCTTTTACGGTTCTTTGGTCTGAGGTGTGTACCCGCTTAGCTTTTACGCAGTCTCAAGCAGAAAATAAAATCGCTCAATTTTATTCAGCGATGATGTTGGACACCCGCTTTACCGCATTACCGGACAACAAGTGGGATTTGCGTAAGAATTATAAGTATAAAGATACTCACTTTGACACGAGTACTATTTTGATTGATGATGATGTCGATTTGGATGATGATGTCAGTGATGATTCTGATGAAGCCGAAGAAGATGATGATTATGATGGGTATGTCGATGAAATTGAAGAGGAGACCTTCTGATTTTTCTTGAAACGATGTGCCTCATCTGTTAGAATAATAAAGGGCAGAGCGTCCCCTGGTTTTAGGGGGCGCTTTTTATTTTTATTTCAAAAGAGAGGTATCCTATGGCTAAATACATATTCGTTACCGGTGGAGTTGTATCCGGTATTGGAAAAGGAATTATCGCAACGTCTTTGGGACGTTTACTTAAAAACCGTGGATTGAAGATTTTTATGCAGAAATTTGATCCCTATATCAATGTTGATCCAGGAACGATGTCTCCTTATCAGCATGGAGAAGTTTTTGTGACGAAGGATGGAGCAGAAACTGATCTTGACTTAGGACATTACGAACGTTTTACTGACGAAGAACTGACACAAAATGCCAGCATTACTGCAGGTCGTGTCTATATGAATGTCATCACGAAGGAGCGACGTGGAGATTATTTAGGCGCAACCGTCCAAGTTATTCCACACATCACGGATGAAATCAAGTCAAAGGTATACGAGGCTGCCCGTGAATCAGGTGCCGATGTCGTCATTACAGAAATAGGTGGAACGGTTGGTGATATCGAATCTCTACCATTTTTGGAAGCTGCCAGGCAAGTACATTCCGATAATGAACGAGATGATGTAGTATTCATTCATACGACATTGATTCCTAAAGTTCCGGCGAGCAATGAAATGAAGACCAAACCGACCCAACACAGTTTCAAGGAATTGATGTCATTGGGAATCAAGCCAAATATCATCGTGACTCGTTCGGATGAAGCTTTGACTCCGGATATGAAGAAGAAAATCGCTTTGTTCTGTGATGTTCGTGAACACGCAATCATTGAATCAAGAAATTTTGACAATATTTACGAGATTCCGCTATCCTTTCAGCAACAAGGTTTTGATGACTATGTCGTGCATAAACTATCTTTGGATGTTCCGAAGGCAGATATGACAGAATGGCAAGCCATGATTGATATGGCTAAAAATCTTCCTCACACAGTAACGATCGGATTGGTCGGCAAATATGTTCAATTGCATGATGCTTATCTCTCAGTTGCGGAGTCTTTAAAGCACGCGGGTTATCCTGTCGGTGCGAAAATCGACATTCGATGGATAAATTCAGAGGAGCTTAGTCCTGAAAACATTACGAAGCATTTAAAGGGTGTTGATGGTATTTTGGTCCCCGGCGGATTTGGTGGACGCGGAATCGAAGGCAAGATAGCTGCTGCTAAATATGCCCGTGAGAATAAAGTGCCGTATTTTGGTATATGTTTAGGCATGCAAATCGCAATGATAGAATATGCCCGTAATGTATGTGGTATTACGTCAGCTAATTCTCAGGAGTGGGATCCTCAATCACCGGATCAAGTCATTCATTTGATGCCGGATCAAAATGGTG
The DNA here is from genome assembly GCA_002841605.1 of Firmicutes bacterium HGW-Firmicutes-10. Lineage (GTDB taxonomy): Bacteria > Bacillota_I > Bacilli_A > Erysipelotrichales > Erysipelotrichaceae > UBA2227. The sequence goes on from PHAF01000038.1 coordinate 9,492, forward strand.
TCGTAAATATGGGCGGAACGTTGCGACTAGGCAATTGGCCTTGTGTGATCGGCGAAGATTCAAAGACTTATTCTGTATATCAGACGGCTAATATCCTAGAGCGTCATCGTCATCGTTATGAGTTTAACAATAAGTATCGTTCGATCATGGAAGATCAGGGTGTCGTTTTCAGTGGTGTTTCACCCGATGGGCGCTTGGTTGAAATCGTTGAGTTGAAGGATCATCCTTGGTTTGTGGGTTGTCAGTTCCATCCGGAATTCAAGTCACGTCCCAACAGGGCTCATCCGCTGTTCTATGGATTTGTGCGCGCGTCTTTCAATTTCTCGAAAAATGTCGTAAAATAAGGTTTGATAAAAGGAGGATTACAAGATGGGTTTAGTATCTACAAAAGAAATGTTTAAGAAAGCCTATGAAGGTGGTTATGCTATCGGTGCTTTTAATGTTAATAACATGGAAATCATTCAGGCAATCGTTGAAGCTGCAAACGAATTGAAGTCTCCGGTCATTTTACAGGTGTCCTCGGGTGCCCGAAAATATGCCAATCCGACGTATTTGACGAAACTGGTTGAGGCCGCAGTATTGGAAAGTGATATTCCGATCGCATTGCACTTGGACCATGGTGATACCTTTGAATTATGTAAACAATGCATAGACTCCGGTTTTACGTCGGTGATGATTGATGGATCTCATTTGGCGTATGAAGATAATATCGCTTTGACTCGTAAGGTCGTTGAATATGCTCATGCTCACGGTGTAACCGTTGAAGGTGAGTTGGGTCAATTGGCTGGGGTTGAAGATGATATCAATGTTTCGGATGAAGATGCTCATTATACAAATCCGGATCAAGTTGAAGATTTCGTGAAACGTACCGGAGTTGATTCGTTGGCGATTGCTATCGGAACAAGCCACGGTGCATTCAAGTTTAAACCGGGACAGGATCCGAAACTTCGTTTCGATATTTTGGAAGAAATCGAACGCCGTTTGCCTGAATTCCCGATCGTATTGCATGGTGCTTCAAGCGTTTCCCAAGAGTATGTCAAAATCATTAATGACAACGGTGGAAAACTGGCCGATGCCATCGGTATTCCGGAAGATATGTTGCGTCAGGCTGCTAAGTCTGCGGTATGCAAAATCAACATCGACTCTGACTTGCGTTTGGCAATGACAGCAGGTATTCGCGAAGTGTTTAATGCGAAGCCGGGATTGTTTGATCCACGTGGATATTTGACTCAAGGTCGTAAATATATCAAGGAACTGGTTTCCCACAAAATCAAAACAGTTTTGGGAAGCGAAGGAAAAGCTTAATCGAAGTTGCCCTTGCGGGCAACTTTTTTGCGAAAGTTTTTTTGTGTTTTGTATAAGTTTTTGGTAAAATGGTGGTACGAAAAAGAGGTAATGCTATGGCAGAAGTAATCAAGATCGAAGGCGGTCATAAATTGAATGGAAAAGTTCGGATCAGCGGTTCGAAGAATGCGACGGTCGCTTTGATCCCTGCAGCTATTCTGGCAGCGCGTGGGCCGGTCACGATTATCGGAGTTCCCAGTATATCCGATGTGGCATCATTGTCGGATTTATTAAGAGAGTTAAATGTGACTGTAATCCAGAAATCCCAAGATCATATCGTCATTGATTCAAGTGAAATGTATAATAAACCTTTGGAAACTCAGGCAGTAACTAAACTGAGGGCATCTTATTACTTTATGGGTGCTCTTTTGGGAAAATATAAAGAAGTCAAAATGAAGATGCCAGGCGGTTGTTATTTAGGTCCTCGTCCGATTGATTTGCATCTGAAGGGATTTGAAGCGTTAGGAGCAACCGTAGAGTATACAGCAGGCAGTTATCATATTTATGCGAAACAATTAGTCGGAGCTAAGATATTTTTGGATATTTCTTCGGTAGGTGCGACCATTAATATCATGATGGCGGCAGTGTATGCCAAGGGACGTACGACGATTGAAAATGCGGCGAAAGAGCCGGAGATCATTGATGTTGCGACGATGCTCAATAAAATGGGTGCCCATATCCGTGGTGCCGGGACAAATGTAATTACGATTGATGGAGTAGAAGAGTTGAGCGGATGCTTTCATGAAATCATTCCTGATCGAATTGAAGCGGGGACTTTCATCATCATGGCGGCTGCGGCTGCGGATGAGATGGTCATTGAGAATATCATTCCACAGCATTTGGAGTCACTTTTATCAAAGCTTCAAGAGATGGGTGTGGATATGGATGTTGAAGTTGATAAAGTTACCATTCGTGGTGGCAGTGATTTGGTGGGGGTTGATATCAAAACGCTGCCATATCCCGGGTTTGCAACCGATTTACAACAGCCGTTAACGCCTTTGTTAACACAAGCAGGGGGAGAGTCTACCGTTAAAGAGACGATATATACCGAGCGGTTTAAGCATTGCGTAGAGTTGCAGCGCATGAGTGCTAATATCGATTTAGCACCTGCACAGGCAACAATCAAAGGTCCGACAAAGTTGTTTGGGGATATCGTGACGGCAACGGATTTGCGTTGCGGAGCTTCTTTGGTCATAGCTGGATTGATTGCTGAGGGTGTTACGGAAATTCACGAAGTTTACCATATTGATCGCGGATATGACGATTTGGATGGTAAATTGAAGGGCTTAGGAGCGGTTATCTGGCGTGAAGTAGCATAACCGATGAAATATTTTCTCAACGGGGTTACAATGTCGTCGAGGTGTTGATATGAATAACAAACAAGTTGAGATTATTATTAAGTCGTTAAATGTGGATCAGTTGTCTGAATATTTGAAGGAATCCTTTTGTGATCCGATGAGGATCATTAAGGAGAATATTCATAACGGCTTAAAACCCATGCATCTGCCATTAGAAAAGGAAAATCTCGAGGAAATCAAAAAAACATTTCTGAAATATGAAATGGTCATCGATGGGAATCTGAAACTCGAAGAGAACCTGATGCCGGTCATCCATTCAGTATCGCATTTATCACTGGATCAACGCTTGGTAGCCAAGTCGATTTTGCGAAATTGTGCAAGTGGTCATCAGAAGGAACTGTCCGTTGCTCAAAAGCTAAATGAGCTGGTCGGTGATGTTTCTTGTCAAGTATATGATTTGATACGACAACTTACGTATAAAACGGACGACCGCATTGACATTTATGACAATTATTTAGTAGACTTAATCGAAAGAAGCGATTAAGTCTTTTTTTTGGAGGAAACATGAAAAAGTTTTTGCTAGTGATTTATCAGAAATATATCTTGGACGGACTTTCAGCGATGGCTTTGGGTTTGTTTGCTTCACTGATCGTCGGGTTGATTTTACGTACATCTGCAGAGCAGTTGTTAAATGTGTGGCCGGACGGATTATTTTTAAGTTCTCTAAAAGAAATCGGAAGTGCAGCGATTGCTATGATGGGTCCAGCCATTGCGATTGCGGTTTCCTATAAACTTAAAGCACCGCTCTTGGTACTGGTAGCCTCAATGGTAGCCGGTCAGTTGGGTGCGGTGTATGGCGGTCCGGCAGGGGCGTATTTTTCGGTAATACTAGCAATCGAAGCAGGATCTCTAGTATCAAAGAAAACCCCGCTGGACATCATCATTACTCCTACGATAACGATGATTGCCGGTTTTTTGGTGGCAATTTCAGCAGGCCAGTTGATTGGTGTCTTAATGTCCGGATTGGGGATCATTATTGTAGAAGCGACCAAAGCTCAGCCGTTTGTGATGGGAATCATTGTCTCGGTGTTGATGGGTATGATATTGACTGCACCCATTTCCAGTGCCGCACTGGCATTGATGTTACAAATTTCAGGATTGGCAGCCGGAGCAGCGACAGCAGGATGTTGTGCGCAGATGGTAGGATTTGCTTTAATGAGTCGTAAAGATAACAAATCAGGGGAAGTGATTGCGCAGGGGTTGGGAACTTCGATGTTGCAGGTGAGCAATATCATCCGTAATCCTTGGATATGGGTACCACCAACCATGGCAGCGGCGATTACCGGACCTTTGGCGACACTTGTATTCAAAATGGAAAACGTTGCAGCGGGTGCAGGTATGGGGACCAGTGGTTTGGTCGGGGTTTTACTGACATTTCAGACCATGGGGT
>PHAF01000039.1 GCA_002841605.1 Firmicutes bacterium HGW-Firmicutes-10
GATTTCGACGATTCTAATCATGCTTACTTTTCCGCGCATCCTCGAAAGTCCGATCGTTTACTCATTCAGTGAGATTTTCGGAATGGGCATTTCCTTCAAAATCGACTTAATAAATTATGTATTAATGGTATTTGCTTCGATCATGTTCACCATTACCTCCATATTCAGTTTCGATGAACTTCGTAATCAACTCCATGAGAAGAGTTTCTACTTCTTTATGGTAGTAACTTACGTAGCGACGATTGGCACATTGATGGCCAATGACTTGTTGGCATTTTTCTTATTCTTTGAAATCATGACTTTCACGACGTATGGAATGATTGTTCACTATCGTGAGGAAGCGCTTGAAGCAGGGAAGATGTACATTACGATGGGCATCGTCGGTGGGTTGAGTATCTTGAGTGGCATTGTCTTGCTTTTTGCCTACACGGGCAGTATTGAGTGGGTTCAGTTGGCAGATAAGTTCAGTCAGTTGGGATTTGTCAAATACCTGATCGCCGGATTATTCATTATCGGCTTTGGGATCAAAGCCGGGCTTGTACCGTTTCACTTTTGGTTGCCAAAAGTATATAAAGCAGCGCCGTTTTCATTGAATGCATTGTCCTCAGGAATCTTAACCAAAGTTGCGGCTTATGGAATTTTGCGGGTAGCGGCCATCGTCTTTTCGGTGGATCGTAATTCACTTTCCTTAGCAGATCTGAATTTATGGTTAACTTCGGCCAATATCGGTCGCGTACTGATATGGTTGGGTATTTTGACTATGGTTGTCGGTGTGTTTCTGGCATTGATTCAGGAAGATGTCAAAAAGATGTTGGCTTATCACAGTGTCTCGCAAATGGGATATATCGTTTTGGGGATCGGTGTTGCGGCGTATCTGGGCTATAAAGGTGCGATGGGATTGAGTGGCAGTTTGTATCATATGATCAATCACGGCTTGTTTAAAGCCTTGTTATTTATGTCAGCCGGTGCGGTGTTCTTATTTACCAAGGAAACCAATATGTATCGTTTGGGCGGATTATGGAAGAAAATGCCGTTAATAGCACTGTTAGCGCTGATTGGTGTACTAGGGATTACCGGTATGCCGGGATTTAATGGTTTCGCGAGCAAATCAATCTTGCATCACGCCATTATCGAAGCCTATGAGTATGGTGATACCAGTTTCCGCTATGCGGAGTGGTTATTTACTTTGGTGAGTGCCGGAACCGTCAGTTCCTTCATGAAATTTTACAGTTACATATTTTTAGGAAAACTACCCCAGCAATTTGAAAACATCCAACCGAAGAAGAACAAGTGGATGAAACGGGCGATGGGATCCCTGGCGATCATGATCGTATTTATCGGACTTTTCCCATCGTGGCTGATGGATAATTTTCTGATTAAGGCCTTGCTTTCATTCTCCTACGACCCGTCGTTTATAAGTAAGTATATTGTGGGCATGAATTTCTTTAATCTCAAAGATCTTCAGAACATGGTGTTGGTGTATGCATTGGGTGCTTTCATATTTTATATCGGCGTGAAATTTCATTTGTTCCACGCTCATTTACCAAGTTGGATGAATGCGGAGAAATGGCTGTATCGACCCGCCAACAAATTCTGTGAACAGTTCCCGGAGTTTTGTGTGATCAGTGTTGAGAAGCCGATGATACGAGGCGATGTCTTCATTTATGTGGTTCTACTAACGTTGCTGTTGGGTGGATTTGTCGTTTCATTATTATTCTGAATTGAAAGTATACTCTTGAGAACATCCATAATCGTTGTTCTCATTTTTATTATTTTCCCTCTTACTTTTAAAGAGCTATATGATAAAATCTTATCAGAAAGCTTCGCTTGAGCTGTGTGTGAGGGGACATGGAAAAATTAAAATTAAAGTTTTTGGCTAATCTGGGATTTGTATATTATTTGTCCTTGATAATTGGGACGTTGGTGCTGTTAGCATTGGCCGGATTGGCGATGTTTGGCAGTGATCAGATTCGTTTGTCTGGTATGAGAACCATATTATACATGGTGGCTTTTGCCGGTGCGTTGATTGCATCTCTGGTAAAAACACTCATCGTAAAGATGCCGGAGCCCCAAGGTTTTGAACTTACAGAAGCAAATGCACCAAAACTCTGGAGACTGATTGAGGAAATCCGTAATAAAATCGATTTTCCGCCGATGGAACGTATTATCATCACTCACGAACTCGGCGCTTCAGTGGTTGAGTATTACTCGTATGGTGTTTTTGGTAAACTGAAGCGCTATATGTTTGTCGGAATGCCTTTGATTATGGCATTGAGTGAAGAAGAGCTGATGGCTGTTCTGGCTCATGAGTGTTCACACTTATCCAAAGCTCACAGCAACAGTTACTTTAAACTGTATCGAGCAAAATTGATCTGGTCAGAAGTATATCATAATTATACGGAGAAATCGCGCAGACAGAATTTTCTGATCACCAGTTTTCTGTTTCGATACGTACCCGCCATCAATAACGCGCTTTTTAAATACAGCCGCGAAAATGAATTTGAGGCAGACCGGATGGCTGCATCCATAACCAGTCCAGAAGCTTTAAGTTCTGCTTTGTTTCGCTTGATTCTTTTGAATCATTATCTAAGTAGTGATTTCTGGCCCAAAATCAATCTGTTGAGCCGAACTGAAGCTAATGCACCTATGGATGTTTACAGTCGGATGTATCGTGCCCTCCAACAGTCAGTCGGATTAGAAGTCCAAGCAAAGTTTATAGAATTCTTGTCGAAGGAAGTATCGCTGCCCTATGCGACACATCCCACCTATTTGCAGCGTATTGAGAATTTAGGCGTTGTAATGCCTGTTAGTCTTGAAAACACATCGGATCGCAATATTCTAAAAGCGGATGATCATCCATTAATTCAGTCGATGAGTGCTCAATGGAAACAATTGGTAAGTGAAAAGTGGAAAGAAAATCACGCAGAGTGGCAACAGAATGTTAATAAACTCAATATTTTGAAAAAAGAAGCTAAGAACTCCACGGTCAATCTAACTGATCCTGATAAATTTGAACACTACATTCACTTAACCGAGGCCATTGAAGGCCATCAGTCAGCATTCGAACTGGCTCACTCAAACTTAAAAAGTGATCCTGATAATATCGATTCAAGATTCCATTATGGTCGTCTATTACTTGAAAGCGGTGATGAACAAGGAACAGACATACTCAAGTCAGTCATTTCAGATGAGCCCAAATATACGCTTTTGTGCAACAATCTGCTGATGAGTCATGCCTTTACAAAAGGGCTAAAAGAAGAAGCATTTCAGTATTATCAGCATGCTCGAGATTTTGCCCGTTCTTTTTCAGAGGTAAATGAAGAACGAAGCTATATTCGTGATACAGATCGCTTTATTTCTCATGATTTACCAAATGAAGCAGTTGCCAGAGTAATTCGGGCACTTAAGGCTACAGGTGTTCTAAAAGCATACTTGGTTTTAAGGGTTTTCGAATATGCACCGGAGATACCGGAATATCTATTGGCTGTGCAACTTAAAAAAGATGCCTCAAAGAGTGATTATCTAGCTGTACGAAAAGCGATTCTTGATGAGATATCACCTTGTTGGCATATATTCATAGTGTCATTAGGTAAAAAAACACTGAAAGTTGAGTATAACTTTCAACAGATTGCAGATTCCAGAATCATGTAGCATTCTAAGAATCAATATACCAATAATTTTCAGAATTTAAAACTCTCGATCATCGAGAGTTTTCTGATTAAAATATAAGTCAAGTTGATTCACCATACTCCAATCGATAAATCCGTAAGCATTCACCTGGAACATAAATGTAAGCATACTCACTTGTGTTGCCTGATGTTAGGATATAGTCATCCGAATATGCCATCGGACAACCTTTCATTGAACACTTGGCTATAACTTTTCCTTCAGAATCCATTACCATGATTCCGTTTTTGAAATTAGAAATTAACAACTGTCCTTGACTGTTAAAAGCAAATGGAAAATATCCTTGTGGCATATACAGTTGTTTTCCTCTAAAGGATATTGGCGAAGAATCGGACATTATGACTCTGACTCGCGGATAGCTTTCAGCAAATTTGAAAATTTCGTCAGTTTGATCGGTGAAAGAAACTCGAGGTATATCGCTTTCCTCTACTGGTTCCAATCGTCCGCGATTAAACCAAACGGTTCGAAGATTACCTTTGAAAAGTTGAGATTCTGGCGAATCAAAGCCAAACAAGAAGTAACTCGGAGCCAATTGACTAGTATCAAAAAATCTTTTGCGAAACAGTTTTCCTGGAATAGTCTCCATTAGTTTGATCCGGACATTAGCATTTTTGCCTCTGAGTTTTTTCTCTTCCGCTTGGTAAGCATTATATTTTTCCTCGCCACGGATTTTGCGTAAAAGCTCAGGGTTTTCCTTGAGGACTTCAGGAAAAATAAGTAGACTGACGCCTAGATACTCCTCAAGCAACTCTGTCAGAAGTTCAGCATCAGAACAAGAGATTATATTCGAAAGTCTTCGCTTAAAACCTGATTCTGGATAGCCAAGCAGTGAGGGAATGTTAAACACACCTTTATTTTTTTCGCTATCATAGGTGTCTATGCGTGATACGCATTTTCCGGCAATATACAATTCCAGTAAGATCTCATCGCTATCGAACATTCCGAAAAGTAAAACCGGTGCTGAGATATTTTTGGAGAGTTTACGGGTCTCCCGTTGCAAAGTCATGAAGTCTTTCGGTTCTATTGATGGTAGCAGCGTCTGCCAATCCTTTGAAAATGATCGAAAGATGCCATAGGATGCATCAATACTTTCTCTAGTAAATATACTCACGCTTGATAGTGTTGTTCCCATAATTACATTTCTCCCGCTGTTGAATGATATATTCAATATACAATATTTTCAGATAAAATGAAATCGCAATTACTTTGCTAATTGACAACTTTATAAACAACAATTTTACTAGTAACCAAACAGTAAGCCACTCAAATTTTTGAACCAATCGTTTGACGATTCTTCAGTTGCTTATTTCTATGATATAATACTCAAGACAGGAGATTACGTATGGAATTGATTAAACAAACCTACTCTGCCCAAGAAACAAAACAAATGGCTCAGCAACTGGGCCAATCCATAGAACAAGGCCTCTTGATAACATTGCAAGGGGATTTAGGTGCGGGGAAAACGACATTTGCCCAAGGTCTCGCCAAGGGATTAGGTATCGAAAAAACCGTGAACAGCCCAACCTTTACCATCAGTAAGATATATTATGGCCGCATGAACCTGATTCACATCGATGCCTATCGCCTCGAAGGATTGCATCAGGATTTAGGATTCGATGAATTCTTTGATCCGCAATGGGTATGCGTCGTCGAATGGCCCAAATACATTCAAGAGATCTTACCGAAAAACCGCATCGACATTCGCATCATCCGAATTGATGAGCAATCGCGACTTTTTCATTTCACGTGTGATGACACGTTGGCGCACGTACTGGAGGGTATCGTATGAAACAATTATTTATAGATACCGCCCATCGTCATCTGACGGTTGCCTGTGTTGAAAATGGAGTCATCGTATCACTCATTCATCAAGAGGCTTTTAAATCTCAGTCCGAAAAAGTGATGAATGCGATTGATGAATGCTTTAAACAGGCGATGTGGCAACCCCGCCAACTTCAATCGGTCGTACTGACCGAAGGACCCGGAAGTTACACCGGTGTCCGTATAGCTATGACCATTGCCAAAGTACTGGCCAGTGTCGCACCGATCACGATTTATACAACTACCTCGTTACAGCTGATTGCCGGATCCAATATGAATACATTTGTGTTGATTGATGCCCGTTCAGCGCGTGTTTATGGCGGGTTGGTTGATGAAGGACGGTTGGTTGACGATGCCTCGATATATACGATTGAACAAGTACAGCAACTTAAAGAAACTCACCCTCACTGGCAGTTTGTCGGTGACTTACATCTGATCGGTGAATCGGATCGGTGGATGGATATTGAGGACGGTATATTAACATGTATTAAGAATGCCCGAGTTGTGGATGATATCGACGCATTGATTCCGCTTTACTTAAAGAGCAATCAGGAGTATCAGTTATGATGATTCGAGTTATGAATGAACAAGACATCGAAGAGGTCTTGTTGTTGGAAAAAGAATTATTCTCTTCCCCTTGGAATCGTGAGCACTTTCTTTTTGAACTCAACGAAAATCCGTTTTCACTTTGTCTGGTCGGCATCGTTGATGATCAGATCATTTCAGCAAGTTGTGCGTGGATCATCTATGAACGGGCAGAAATATCGACTATCGGCGTGCACAAAGCATATCAACGCAAAGGCTATGCCAAGAAAATGTTAAAGATGATTCATGACCATGTGAAAAAGCAGGGTGTCAGTCAGATATTTTTGGAAGTACGGGTATCCAATGTGCCCGCAATCGCTTTGTATGAATCCTTTGGATACAAAGTTACCAAAATCCGAAAGAATTACTATTCGGACAATCATGAAGATGCTTATGAAATGATGGCGGAGGTGAGATATCTTGTCAAATAAATCGCTGATTTGCGCTATTGAAACGAGCTGTGATGAAACAGCCATTGCATTTATTGCGGATGGCAGTAAAGTTTTATCCAATGTTGTCTCATCGCAAATCGATACACACCGCGGCTTTGGCGGAGTCATGCCGGAAGTTGCTTCTCGTTTGCATATCGAACAGATTTCCCTGGTTTTGAAGGAAGCCATTGAGAAATCAGGGGTTACTATGGAAGATGTCGATGCCATCGCTTTTACCCAGGGACCGGGATTGATCGGATCCTTGCACATCGGCGTACTAGCTTCTAAAACTTTGGCATGGTACTACCAAAAACCGTTGGTTCCCATCCATCATATCGCCGGACATATATATGCCAATGCTTTTGTCACGGAGATTCAATTTCCGTTGTTAGCACTGGTCGTCTCTGGCGGACATACGGAACTTGTCTATATGAAAGAAGATTACAACTTTGAGATCCTGGGAACCACGCAGGATGATGCAATTGGTGAAGCCTATGATAAAGTGGCGCGAGTGATGGAACTGGGATATCCCGGGGGACCGGCCATCGATGCCTTGGCTAAACAAGGCACAACTCAGTATGTTCTGCCACGGGTCAGAACCGAGAAGCCACTGGACTTTTCATTCAGCGGCTTAAAATCTGCCGTCTTACAACTGGTTTTAAAAGAAGAAAGACATGGACGAGAACTGGATAAAGCCAATCTGGCCTATGCCTTTCAAGAAGCCGTCTTGGATGAAGTGTTGTTTAAAACGAAGAAAGCACTAGAAACGGTTGAGGTGCGTCAAGTCGTGTTGGCCGGAGGAGTTTCCGCGAATTCCCGTTTGCGCGAACGTCTGACAAGAATGATGGATGGCTATCCGGATATCGCATTGTCGATTCCGCCTTTATGGTGTACCACGGACAACGCGGCGATGATCGGGGCGGCCGGAGCCGTTGCGTTTAAAAAGGGGATTCGAGCCGACTTTTCAACATCTGCAAAAGCCGGATATGATTTAGAAGTTTAATTCGACAGATTATTCACAAATTAAAACATTTGTGATATGATGTACAAGGGTGAATAAAATGAAACAAAACAAAGTACCAAAGGCTACACTGCAACGCTATCCGATCTATTTAAAGGCTCTTCGCAAACTGCATCATATGGGCGTTGAGCGCATCATGTCCCGGGAACTGGGAAATTTTGTAGATATCGAATCAACAACGATCCGTCGTGACTTCTCATTTATCGGATCTTTAGGAAAACAAGGTTATGGTTATGACGTGGCCAGTCTGATTGAAGTGTTCAACGGACAGTTGGGCGTTAATTTTGATGAGAAACTTATCTTGGTGGGTGCCGGTAATTTAGGGCGTGCCTTAATGAACTACAACCGCTGGAATCATGTGGTCGGTGAAATCGTTTGTGCATTTGATACCGACAATGACAAAATCGGATCTTTGTCTGAAGTTCCGGTCTATCATTTGCGTGATTTGAAACAATATCTGCCGGAAGGCTGTCGTATCGCTATATTGACAGTTTCGGGCAATGCTCAGGAAACTGTGGATCTATTGATTGAGTCCGGTATCGTAGGGATCGTTAATTTTACACATGAGCATATCCAAGCGCCTAAGGGCGTGATCATCCGTACGGTCGACGTCGTTTCGACCATACAGGAACTGATTTTTCAAGTAAACAATTTCTAACATAAAGCAAGGAGTAAGATGATGGCTGTTTATATGACAGTGCGCGAACTGTATGAAATCGTGCAAGACGGAAATCCGATGGAAGTCGACGGGTTGGATTATGTGCAGATTCAAGGGTGGGTAAGAACCAACCGTTCCAATAACAATGTCGGTTTTATCGAGCTCAATGATGGTACTTATTTCAGGAATTGTCAATGTGTGTATCCAAGCACATTGATGAATTATGCTGATGCTACCAAGTACTTGACCGGAACGGCCTTGACGATTACCGGGAAATTCGTATTGACACCGCTAAACAAGCAACCTTTTGAAATTGAAGTCAAAGAGGTTGTTTTAGAAGGCGCTTGCGATCCGAGTTATCCTTTGCAAAAGAAACGCCATTCCTTTGAGTATCTGCGTGAAATCGCTCATCTTCGTCCGCGCACCAATACGTTCAGTGCGGTTTTCCGTGTGCGTTCAGTATTGTCGATGGCCATTCATGAGTTTTTCCAAAACCAGGGATTTATTTATGTCCATGCTCCGATCATCACGGGCAACGATGCGGAGGGGGCTGGTGAAGTATTTACGGTCACAACGCGCAAAGATGACAAATATGATGAGGATTTCTTTGGTAAAAAAGCAAGTCTGACGGTTTCCGGGCAATTACAGGCGGAAGCCTTTGCATTGGCTTTCAGAGATGTCTATACATTTGGTCCGACCTTTAGAGCTGAAAATTCCAACACTGCACGGCATGCCAGTGAGTTTTGGATGATTGAGCCGGAAATCGCATTTGCGGATTTGGCGGATGACATGGATTTGATGGAAGACATGGTCGTTTCGTGTATAACCTATGTGCTGGAAAACTGTCCGGAAGAAATGAAGTTTTTCAATGAGATGATCGATAAGACGTTGCTCGAACGTTTAGAACGCGTCCGTAATTCCCGTTTTGTCCGTATGCCATATACAGAGGCGATTGAGCATCTTCAAAAAGCCACAGATAATTTTGAGTATCCGGTAAAATGGGGTATGGATCTTCAATCCGAGCACGAACGTTATATTTGTGAGAAAGTCGTGGATGGTCCGGTTTTTCTGACCGATTATCCTAAAGATATCAAAGCGTTTTATATGCGTTTAAACGATGACAATCAAACCGTGGCAGCCTGTGACTTGTTAGTTCCGGGTGTAGGCGAACTGATTGGCGGTTCTCAGCGTGAGGAGCGTTTGGATGTGTTGAAAAGCCGTATGGCTGAGTTTCATATAGAAGAAAAGAGTCTTGAATGGTATTTGGATTTACGTCGTTACGGCGGAGTCAAACATGCCGGTTTCGGTCTTGGTTTTGAGCGGTTCTTAATGTATATTACCGGGATGACCAATATCCGTGATGTTGTGCCCTTTGCCCGCACACCGCGAAATCTTGAGTATTAATCTCCCATTGGGAGATTTTTTATTGGGTTGTAGTGCCGTGTGAATTCTTTTATAATAGTGAAGTAGGTCTGATATGGAAGTTTTTTTCAAAGTGAGAAAAGGATGATTCAATGTTATTGCAACCGAAAGCAGTTTCGCGCAGACGGCGTAAACTGAAATGGAAATATATCATTCCCGTGATCCTGCTGGCAATGTTGCTGGTTTATGTGACGGGATATTTGTTGTGGCCAAATGGTGCCGAGAAACCCGAGGTTAAGACGATTTGTGAGTATAGTGCTCAGCAATCGCGTGAAAAGGTTTCGCCCGTCTATTCTCCGGTAACGGAGCTCAATGATTATTTTGTCTATGGCGAAACGTTGAACATTTTTAACGCATCCTATGTCTTAGGTAAAAAAGATTTGTTTATCGGTAAAACCGTGATCCTGATCAATCTGTGTTCAGGAGCTGAGCGGGTTTATATGCTCGATTCTGCCGTTGACGGTCAAATCCCGATGGAAGATCTTGAGGAAGGCTTCTATGAAGTGTTCGTCATGATCAACTTACAGCGGCATCGTGTGGTAAGCAATGAGATTTTCAGGGATTCTTTTACGACGATTCGGCGAAATGGTTCATTTAACTTTGTCGATCTGATTGCTGATCGATTCCTGCTGGAAAATAATGCCGAAGGTGAACCGACCATGGATAAGAACTATCTGTTTATTCATGTTCATAAAGCACTGGAAGACGATGAGGATATTTACGACATCGTGATTGATCCCGGTCATTTGAATCAGGACTTAGGGTATACGGATTTTGGTTACAGAGTCAATGATGTGATAGAAGCCAATGAAATGTTGCGGATGTCATTGTTGCTAAAGGCGGAATTTGAGCAGTACGGACTTAAAGTATTGCTGACCCGTGAAGGCGATGAAATCGTAAATACGTACAATATTGATGGTCGTTTGCATCGGGCATATTTAAGCAATGCCAAGTATTATATTGAAGTTCAGGCGGTCGGTGCCGGAAACAACAGTGTGACCGGTATGCAAGTCGTTTATTCATCTTTTGCTTCTCCGCGACTTCCATCGGCCGTATTTCGTCATTTGATTGACAATACCGATTTAAAATCTACGGGCATCCGAGGGACAGGATCGATTCCGGGAGTCGTTCCAAGCGGACGTTCAGACGGTTTCGATGGCCGTATGGTCATTCGTGAATCGGGCGGTATCGCTTTGTCTGCGGGTAATTATTCCCAAAAGGCCAGAGATGAAAATTATTCTTTTGCAGGTGAAAGCCGGTTGGGAATGCATACCGTAACGATCGAATATATGTATATCACCCATGCACCATCGGTGGTGCAGTGGAACAGTCAGATTCAGAATTTTGCCAGGGTAACAGCCGAGGGTTATGCGAATTATCTCAACCTTCAGCGGTTGCCTTAAGGAAAGTGGGTTTTTATGTTATATCAGATTAGTCAGGGAACCAAATCCTTTGGAAGTCAGCAGATTTTTAAGCAGTTGCAGTTTGAAATCCGGGGAAATGAGAAAATAGCCGTGGTTGGTCCCAATGGCAGCGGCAAGACGACGCTTCTCAAGATCATTTCCGGTGATATCGATTTGGATGAGGGCGTCATACATCGCAGCAACCAAGTCCGTTTAGGCGTGCTTAGTCAGACCTCGTTTGCGGATGAGGAGATCAGTGTAGAAGCAACTTTTAGTGAAGAGTTTGCTTATATTCATAAAATGCAAGAGCAGCTTGAGATCATGCATGTGGCTTTGCAGGGTGAACACGATGAGAAACTTTTGTATCAATACGATGCGTTATTACATGCATTTGAAATGGCCGGAGGTTATACATTTGATTCCGAAATGAAAACCGTGCTGACCAAAATGGGGTTTGTAGAGGCTGATTTGCTTCGTCCGATCAAAACGTTTTCGGGAGGACAGAAGACTCGTCTGGCATTCGCTAAATTGCTTTTAAGCAAGCCGGATATTCTTTTACTGGATGAACCGACCAATCATTTGGATATTTCAACGATCGAATGGCTGGAGGGTTATTTGATTTATTATCCCAAAGCAATTGTTTTTGTTTCTCATGACCGCTACTTTTTAGATAAAGTGGCCAATACGGTCGTTGATATCGACGGATACAAGACAACGCGTTATACTGGGAATTACAGCAGTTATCTTCATCAGAAGAACACCAATATTGAAAAGCAACTGTCGGCTTACAATCGCCAACAGAAAGATATCGAGCGATTGGAAGCTCTGATCGAGAAGTTTCGTTATAAACGTTCCAAAGCAGCGTTTGCGCAATCGAAAATCAAATACTTGCAGCGGATGGAGAAAGCCGAAAAGCCGAAAGGTGAAGGACGCAGTTTTGCCGCAAATTTCATTTCCAAGATCCGTGGTGCGAAAGACGTGCTGATTTTGGATCAGTGTGTCATCGGTTATGATCAGCCTCTGGCAAATATCTCAATGCAGATTCTGCGGGGGGACAAGGTGGCGGTAATGGGTGATAATGGTACAGGCAAGTCAACTCTGCTTAAAACCATTGTCGGGCAGGTGCCTTTGCTTTCAGGTGAAATGATGCTGGGCCATCAAATCGAAGTTGGTTATTTCGATCAGGATCATGCTCAGTTTTCATCAGAGAAGACAGTGCTTGAGGAAATCTGGGATGATTTTCCGGATTTGGATAAGACTCAGGTACGAACAGTATTGGGACGATTTTTGTTCTCAGGAGATGACGTCTTTAAGTCGGTTGCGGTTTGTTCCGGTGGTGAGCGGGTGCGGTTGTTGTTGGCAAAGCTGATGCTCAAGCAGGCCAATCTGCTGATTTTGGATGAACCGACCAATCATTTGGACATCCCAGGAAAAGAAGCATTGGAAGCTGCGTTGGCGGGCTATGAAGGGACGATATTGTTTGTCTCGCATGACCGTTATTTCATTGAGAAAATCGCGACCTCCCGATTGGTATTCGAGCAGGGCAGTGCCACCTATTATCCTTTGAATGTTGAACAAAAAAAGTCGGAGCCGACGATTTCCGTAAAAGAAGAGCAGAAAGTCGAACGGTTAGCACAAATCAAGCAAAAGAAGGACTTAGTCAAGGAGTTGGCTAAGATAGAAAAGCTGATCACTGAATCTGAGGATAAACTTGAAGGACTGAGAGAAAAGCGGTTTGAACCGGAGTATTATCATGACTATCAGAAAATGAAGGATTTGGATGATCAGATTGATGAAGTTCATAATTCCATCGCGCATTTGATTGCGCGTTGGGAAGAGCTACAGGAAAATGTGGAGGGGAAATGAAAATGAAAGTATTTGAACCCATGAAGTTTAAGAAGATGGAGATTGCCAATCGTGTCGGGGTAGCGCCGATGTGCACGTATATGTGCTTGAAGAAGGATGGTGTAGCCCAAGATTTTCATCTGACGCATTATACGACTTTTGCGATGGGACATCCGGGATTCATTATTCAGGAGGCGACTTCGGTGAATGAAAGCGGCTATATTTCAGATTATTGTCTGGGTATCCATCAGCCTCGTCAAAGAGAAGCGCTTAAACGCGTTATTGACAGTGTTCATGCTTATCCGGTAAAGTTTGGAATTCAGCTCAATCATGCCGGAGCAAAGACGATGAAGACGGGTAGCCGTAAGATCAGTGCCAGCGCTTTGTCGGAAGGTGTTGAAGAGGCGTCGCTGGCTGATATCAACAAAATTGTTTCTGATTTTGAAAGTGCGGCAAAATGGGCACGTCAGCTGGGATATGATTTCGTTGAAGTTCACAGTGCGCATGGTTATCTGATCAATCAGTTTTTATCGCCATTGACCAATAAGCGCACCGATGCTTATGGTGAAGATAAAGGACTTCTGCTGCAACAAGTCGTTGAGGCGGTTTT
>PHAF01000040.1 GCA_002841605.1 Firmicutes bacterium HGW-Firmicutes-10
TTTCTCAACGATGCTAAACCAGGCATTGGTAAATGGATCATACTGACGGTGAACCACCTGACCTTCATCAAAATCCACATTTACCCGCTCTGATGTGATATCTTCAATCGCCAATATCAGCTGTTGATAAATTTCAATCAATATTTCAACTTCACTAATCGTGCATTCCGATGGTATTAAGTTCAGTAGCGCAGATTCAAAGATGATCCAATTCTTACCCCTGAACTTTAAGCCTAGCTGGTTGATCAGGTATTTATCATGCGGCGAAACATCATCAGCCCCGACGTAAAAGCAGGCCAAGTGCTGTTGATAACGCATGCGTTGAAAGGGTGGCATTTGCTCGCTTTTGACAAACCGCCATAATCCATCCAGTGCCTGATACCCCGGGTAAACCATGATTCCTTTTTGATTTGACTCATTGCCTAAGAAAGCGCAGAAGAAGGGCTCCTTAAACGAAGGTACACTGACCGGGAATATGTCCAACTCCATAAAAATTTCCCACGGTTTAAGCTTTTGAATGTCTTTTGCCAAGGAATAAAGCGTAATCCATTTGGCTTTTTCTTGTTCTTCCATACTGCCCTCCTGATTTCTATTTCAGTTGCCAGCATTTCAGGGGTTGATATACCAGCTCCCCATCGATACGGGTTGATAAAAATACACAAACCTTGCTAAAACAAACGGTCACAGGCTTTATTTTTGGCAAAATCTCAATCAAATCCCCGTGTTGTGCCAATGTAATATGAGGTACAAAAGGTGTATCATTGACTGGAATGTTTGCTGCTGATACACAACGGGTCAGTTCATTGCTTAAACTGCTCATTGCCGGCATCGGTGGACAGCCGATCCAAAGGGAATGCTTTTTTGCGGATTTTCCGAAAAATCCCAGTTGATCCAATTCTGCACTCAGTGATGAATATTGATGAATCTTATTTTCAATCTCGTTGATCAACCGTTCAAACTGTTCAACCGTGACCTCGCCGACAAACCGCAAAGTCATATGCATGTTTTTGGGTTGTTTGAAGCGTCCTTGATGGTATATCGGTTTTAACTGCTGTTGAATCATGTGCAATTCTTCTTTGATATTTTCATCCAGCGCATAGGCAATAAATATCCTCATAGCTGAATCCTCTTTATAAAAAAGTCTGAGATTTTATTGAGTGCCTCTACACTCTGCTCATAGCTCAATCGTGTATTGAACACATGAGGCAGCCGCAGTTTCCGATGAGCTATAAATGGTTCAAACTCGATGTTTTCCTGTTTTAGTCTTTCAATAAACTGTTGTGATTGTGGATAGAGCGGGTCAAATTCGCTTGATATGATCAGTGTATCCGGAAAAGAAGATTCGATCAGTTTACTTGGTAAGGACCATGGATACATCGGATGATTTTTATAATCACTGACCCCAAAGAGTGAACGCAAGGTATTGGTCTTTTGGGGAAATTTGATCTTCGGAGTATTGAACGTATCGAAATCATAAACACCACAGCTTAAGGCAACCGCTTTGACATCGATCAATGCTTCAAATTTGAAAGGATTGGGCAACCTGGAATTTCTGATTGCCAGATATGATGAAATCAAATGCGCTCCTGCAGAATCGCCGATCATAAACACATTATCTGGATCCAGTGAGTATTGCTTTGCGTTGTTTTCGATAAACCGCAGAACCTTATCTACATCATACAACTGAGTAGGGAAATTATGCGTTGGGGCAAGATGGTAATTGATTGTTAATACTGCAAACCCTTTTTGCGCCAAAGCCATCCCATAGGCTTTGTATATCGTATCTTTGTTACCATAAACCCATCCTCCACCGTGGACCTGGACGATCAATGGGTAATAGTTCATCTTAACGGCCGGATAGGCAATATCCAGCAAATGATCAACCGGGGCAATGCCATATAAGATGTTTTCAGTCACACGTATCTCTTCAGGTAATTGAACACTATGAAAATAAGCCAAATCCATTTGTTCGATGGCTTTCCAACATGCTAGCAAGGGTGTATAGCGAATGTGTTCGAGGTTCATGATTTTATCCCTTTTTTTCATTATAGAGCAAAAAAAACCGACTGTCTAATCGGATAGTAAATTTAGCAGTCGGTCAATCTTATTAAAATCAATATATCGGCTTTCTCTAAGCACTTCTTTTTTATCATGGATGATCAACACGGTCGGAACCGCAAACACTAGATACTGTCCGGATAGTTCGGTAAATGTCGATGCATCGATTTTAAGAAGCGGATAATCAAACCCTTTATGTAATTCTAACAGTTTCGGATACAGTACCTTACACACACCGCAGTCCGGAGTAGTGAAGTACATTAAAAACGTATCCTGGGTTTCCATCATTTGATGGTATTGTGATTCATTTTCGAGGATTATGACTTTGTTTTTCATTTTTATCACCTTCTCAACATTATTCGAAAAATTGATTGAAGTCAAAACATTCGCCCAAGCAAAAACGAGCGATTGCCCGTCTTTGAGTGATTATTCTTCTGCTTCTGCTGTTAGTGCTCCGACTTCAAGCAAATAAGCTTCAACGGCATTTTTGTAAGCAATGAAATCTTTCTTTTCAATGCCCTTAAACGACGCGCCCTTACCCATCAATTTAGCAATATCAGAAATATAATTGCCGCCATCTTTACCTTTTCCATAGCGATGGCTGACACCGGCTTCTGCCAACAGTTTTTCTGCTACTGCAGTTGCGGCCGGATATTCGGCTTCAACGACTTTTACGACAGCCGTTTTCTCTGCGGAATCTGTCTCTACTTTTTCCTCAGTATCATTCTCATATAACGTGATTTTGTAGGTAAATGTAAATTCAGTCTCTTTTTCGTCTTCTTCCAGTTTTGGGGCTGTCCAAACTAGTACGCTAAGCCAATATTGTTCTTCTTCAGGTAAATCCTCATCTAATTCATTCTTGGTGATTTTTTCCAAAGTAGCATCTGTCATACAAACTTCTTCTTCCCCGATAATCCAGCAATCCACTGCATAAGCGCCAGATCCGAAAGTTTTAGCGGTCAGTGTCACAGTTGTTTCTTCAGCAGTTTCTACAGGTTCTACAGTAATTTCCGTCTCAGCGGCATATACTGGTAGTGCAAGAGCAAATACAATGAAAAATGCAACTAATAAGGATAATATTTTCTTCATTTAACTCTCCTTTCATCGAGTAAAAGACATTAAAGTCATTTCTTATTACAATATATTCTCATTTTAGCACGTTTTGTCATGACTTCAATAGTCCATCATGATTTGTCATGTTGTTCAACAATATTACAAAAGTTGATGACAATTTCCGTGACTTCCAGGATATTTAACCATTCTTCATGTATTGAGTTCATTCCTAAATAGGCTCCCAGGATATTTCCAGTAATCGAACCGGTACTGTCGCTGTCTCCATCGTGGTTGACGGATACGATAAGTGCTTTTTGAAGATTATCGGGGTAGCGCAGTGAACAAAAAACCGCGATGGCCAGTGCTTCTTCAGCGACCCAGCCTTGTCCGAGTTGTTTTATGCATTGAATGTCACTTTGATCTGATTTAGAAAGACTCAGTGCTTGTTGAAGCAGCGTCACAAGCACATCCGAATTTGAAGACGATTTTAGTTTTTCGATGGTTAAAACTACCGAAGTCTCTATTTCTTTACCGTTAAATATCAGTGACATCAGATATGCCAGTGCTCCTGAGGATAAGTATCCCAATGGATGCCCATGGGTGATCGCAGCCACTGAGCAACCGTGATCGAATGCTTCATCTTTTTCAAAAAAGTATCCGACAGGTGCAGCACGCATGACTCCTCCACATCCCTTGGAGTCATTGATCGGCTTTTCAACCGTCCCCATGATGCCACTTTTCAACGCTGACAGACATGTTGTTCCGGGTGAACGCTGATGAAAAAGTTGAGGATATGACATTAAGTCAAAATCAGCGGATGATATCGAAGCAAATCTACTTTTTTGTGTCTTATACCATCGCAAGTAGCTGTGATGTACAGATTTCACAAGTGAAGAAAACTTATCTGAGTATAAATAGTTGACGATTCCTTCCATTGTAAATAAGGTCATTTGAGTGTCATCGGTTACTTCTGCGATGTTTGCATGATTTGGTATCAAATCCGTCAGTCCTGAAGGTCCATACTTTTGCATGATATATTCGTGGCTCTTGAACTCAATGGGCCACCCCAGGGCATCTCCAATGGCTCCTGCCAACAGACTGGCTTTTAAGTTTTCTACCGTTTTTTTCATTATGATCTCCTTTGTATTAATTATATCGTAAATTCACTGTCACTTATTATGTAATGTTTGACGCATCGAAGTTTATCGATTACGATGAGATTGAATCAGAGGTGATACCGATGTTTAAGAAGTTCTTTATGTTGATCCTAGCTTTGGCTATCGGTTTATTTATTGCGCTCTTCGGCGTATTTCTGTCCGTTTTTGCGGATGGAAAACTTAATGAACGATTGGTTCTGATTGCTATTACCCTTTTGGTCTTATTTTTGGTAACATTTGTTTTTACATTGATACGTCCTGCGATGGCATATCCATATGCTATGCTTATAGGTCTGCCGGGAGTATTTGTTTTGTTGATTCAAAGCCGGGACTTTTATCATATCTTGTACAGTTTGCTTATTGTTTCATTTTGTTTTTTCGGGATATTTATGGCAAAAAAGCTTAGGCATATCTTCGTAAAGAAACCCTTGGAAAACACTGAATAAGTGTTTTCTATAATTCGGAGCAAGGACGATTATTTTAATTTGAAATCAGTTATAATATAGTCAGAACGTGAGGGACATCCTTTGACAACAAAAGTTACCAATCGCAATATCCCTGTTATAGACAAAGTCGGATACGGAGTAGGCAATCTCAGTATCGGTATCGCCATGCAAGTCGTCGGAACTTATTTGGTGTTTTTTTCTACAGTCATTCTAGGCATTCCCGGTTATCTGGTAGGTTTGGCTGTGAGCATCAGTATTTTTTGGGATGCGATCACCGATCCTTTAATGGGATATTTATCGGACATTACCAAATCCAAAATATTCGGTCGCCGACACCTTTATCTGATCATTGGTTCACTTGGTGTTTCCGCAACGATTTATCTGATGTGGACGATTCCGGCCTATCTGGATACCAACGTGAAGTTTATAATCTTGTTTATTTATATTATCCTGTTTAAAAGTTTTATTACCGTATATGTCACACCTTATACCGCATTAGGTGCTGAGTTGTCCAGTGATTATAACGAGCGGACATCCATTCAAAGTATAAAAACAATCTTTTTCCTGTTTGGTTTGGCTTTTGTGTCCGTTGCCGGACTCTATATTTTCTTTCAACCGACCATTGATTTTCCCAGTGGGCAGTTAAATCCGATATCTTACAGAAATATCGGAATCATGTCCGCAGCGGTCGTTGTTATATCCACATTTGTGTGTTATTGGGCAACGATGAAATATATCCCGATTTTGAACAAACATCAAATCAAGGAAGCAAAAGGTAAAAAGCTTGATATTTTAGTTGAATCATTAAAAAGCACATTCGCAAATCCGGCTTTCAGGGCTGTGGCATTATGCTATTTATTCAATAATCTGGCATCCGCTTTCTTAAGTAATATCGGATTGCATGTGTTTACGTATACATTTGTGCTGACCAGCCAGCAAATCGCGATCATCCTGGGGGTTCAGTTTTTGATGAGCATCTTATCTCAACCGGTCTGGATGTACATTGCAAAAAAATATGATAAACGTCCGGCAATGAATATCGGTTTGTTGTTTAGTGCTTTAGCCGGTGTTTTATTCATTGTCATGGTCATTTTTAAAGACTCGATTGCTTCTGCACCCCTGTTCTTTTTCCCGTATGCACTGATTGCCGGCTTTGGTACCGGAGCTTTATTTACGATTCCATTGTCCATGGTTGCCGATACGATTGACTTCGATGAGTACAAGCGTGGATTGCGATTTGAGGGTTTCTATTTCGGTAGTCTGACACTATACTATAAGTTGTCTCAGGCGATTGCGATTTTCATTATTGGTATCTTGTTGGATCTGATCCGGTTTGATTCATCTTTGCCAATTCAATCCGAGTTTACACTGATAAGTTTAGGGATGATCCTTGCCTTCGGTTCAATCATCAGTTTTGTCCTTGCCTATTTCAGTTTACGAAGATATCCGCTCAATGAAGAGCGTGTCCGTCATATTCAACTTCAAATCAGAAAAATGCAACAGGAATAGCTGTTGCATTTATTTCAATTTCAAATTTATAATGTTTTTCGGACATGAGTCTACACATTCAAGACAAAGAATGCAGTCATAATCCTCTATTTTGCCGGATTTGACCAACTCCATGACCGATAGACTCATCGTACATTTTTTCGAACACATATTACAGGATATGCATTGTTCTGCCGTGGCTTGTAAATAAAGGTGCGGAATATGCAATTTCTTTTGAATCCACATTCCCAGTTGCATAAATGGTGCCATCCAACAGACAGTATGACAAAATCCGCGCCTGCCTAAGGTAAGTGCCAGAATAAAAATCAAAAATACCACTGCGAAGTAAATAATGAATCCATAGGGGTCGGATATGGATATTCCATACCACGTCTGATAAAAGAAATCGATTCTAAGATTATCTTTTGCCAGTAAAAGCAAAATCATGATCGTCAATATCCACGGAAACCAAATCAGATATTTTATGAGTTTGGCTTTTTTTATTGTAATCCGATGGTCATTGATGATCGTGCAAGATTCCAGAAGACCACCCGCCGGACAAATCCAACCACAGAATAGTCTTCCAATGAATATTGAGCCAATTAACATCAAAGAAAACACGATGAAACTACCCGCAATCACATGTTGAGTCAAAGCCTCGATGATCAGATACGGAGAGAAGTAGTACAGCGTGATGGGAAACAAGATAAACGATATGACAATGATTGTCTTACGTATACTTTGTCTGCTCATTTTATCTGCTGTGCACACTCTGATGCCCATTGCTGTGCTTTCTTTCTGCTTTCATTCTGATTTTTTAGTACATCAATAAATCCTCGGGCAGAGACATATTCATTAAACTTGGAGATGACAGATTCGGCACGTCTTTCAGCGTTTTGTGCACCACCTTCATGAGTATAAAAGTAGTAAACTTTCTTGTTTTTGAAGACCCCTTCTTCAAGAAGCGTCTTTATTGGTGGAGCGTAGGTTCCTGCCCAAATCGGGGAACCCAAAAAAATGACATCATACTCTTTAAAGTCGATTACAATCGGTTCAAGCTTCGGTTTGATGCCCATCACGACCTGGCCGCCACCCCACACATATTTACTGAACCCAGTCGATGTTAAGTTTTTTACCGGATGAATACGAATGGTTGGAATATTTAATATTTCACTTATAGCATTAGCAATAAACTCCGTATTCCCTTCAAATGAGTAATATACTACGAGTGCTTTCATGTTGATCCCCTTTTTTCATCGATGATATCATATCATTCATCACGGCAAATATTCAATTCTTGTCTGCCAATTTCATCAGACGTTGTTTGCTGTTTTTGTCTAATTTCTCAAGTGCGTAGCGGTACGCTACCCGAGGCATCGTGTCTTGGTTATTTTCCAGATACGCTATGACTTGATCCGGATGAGAACTGGATAGTACTTTCAGCATCCAGCCATAACCTTTTAGTACAAGGTAATGCGGATCATTTTTCAATCGATCGGCAATTTCGAATGGATCAACACATAAATCAGCATTCTTCTTTATCGGTAAAATCAAAGTCACCGGTGCACAACGGCGTACCGCGAAATTTTCGTGGTCACACCAATCGTAAATCTTTGGCAAAAGATGGGGGTAGCGGATCATCAACTCCCCAACGGCATGCGTACAGAAATCGTCACAATCCCACCAATCGGAGATGTAATGTTTTATCCAATGGTCAAACAAGTCAAATGTTGACTCATCATAATAATTTCGCATTCGGTATGCCCAATCAAAAGCGACGATCGTCATCTCCCAAACTCTCAGTTCGAGCAGTTCTTCACAAAGACTGAAAATGATCGTCGTTTCTTTCGGTATCTGACGGAAAATCCTTGCGGATACACCCCGTACTTCCCCAGTGATAAATCGATGATTCTTCCTCAATATTGTAAACTCCGTGCGAAGTTTCTCGATCGGATGATTGTGTTCTGACATATTAATTCCTCATTTCATATCCATCGTAATAATCGACTTATCCAAAGCATGAGTAATATCCATAGAATCAATACAGGTAGTGCGTGATACCACTTGCCTCTTGGCAGTTGAATGTCTTTTGCGCGGATCAAACATTCATCCATCACTTCCTTGGGTATCAGTTTGATACACAAGGTAATCAAAATGGGCAATATGAGTAAATCATCCAGATATCCGATGACCGGAATGACATCCGGTATCAGATCAATGGGTGATATCGCGTATACGATAGCAAAGATCGCGATGGCTTTGGCAAGCCATGGTGTATTTCGATGTTTGATTGCTAAATACAAGGCGGGTAAATAAATTTTTATTTTTGCAAGTCGCTCACTAAACTTCATCATCATTGACCTTAACTGATTTCTCCGTATTTTTCCAATACTGACTGCCGTCGCGATGTCGTTTCAGCCAGCCGCTGTCAATCAGTCCACGACGCAAAATGAAGTAATCATTAAATGTGTGCCATTGAATTAGGATTTCATTGACCTGTGCTTCGGTATACTTTGTTTCATCAGAAAACTTCGTCGACAAATAGTCCAACACTTTATTTTTCATGACTAATTTGGATGGCCATTGCTTGATTCTTCCAAGTTCATCCAAGTAGTTTTCAATTTCTTTTTCCATAAGTACCATTCTCCAATCGTATAATCAATAATAGACCAAGGAATCTTACGCTATTTTTTAACATATCTAAACTTTTCTGTTGTTTTCAGAATTGCTTTCTTTTTCGATATATTCACTCATAAAGCTAACTTCAAAAGGGTCTTCAGTCTCCATGATTCTATCCGCTGCTTGAATGATTGCGATTTTTCGGATGATTTCTTTTGACCACCCGGTCTTTTTTGAAATCAGTGTCAAATACTTCTGACTCCGTCGATATGCATGGTAATGAAGTAAAATAAACGTTCGGCCAATGCATAGCAGTGGATTTGCTAATCCGGCATTGACCCAATCGATGATCCAATACTGTCCATCACAATAAATCAGGTTTGACGGATGAAAATCCATGTGTACCAAAATTGGTTCAAAGGTTAGTGATGCGAGAATATCCAATGATATTTCTTTCTGTTCTTGAGTCAATCTCCGTGATGATGAAATCCTGCGTTGATATCTTATATGGATATTGTCTAGTGGTAAATCACGGAATTTGAATACGGATAACTGTAAATCTACCAAGTCTTCGACGATATTTTTCTCTCGATTCAACATTTTTGAAGTCATGGTCTCACTTCCCAAATACTTCATACTCAATACATATGGTTGATTTGTGGCAATCAGTGGACTGACAGGTAATTGGGTATGCGTTGAAATCAAATGATTGATGCGCAGTTCCTCATTGATTGCATCCAGAGAGTGATCGAGTGGATATTCCTTGAATGCTCTGTCATCTTCTCTGTATACGACACTAGTTCTTCCTTCACCGATTTTCGTTCTCATATTTGAACCTCACCTATATATCGATTCTTTTTATTGAACCTCAAGCACCGATCCGACGATCGGATAGCCGAGTTTCTGATAATATTCATCCACATCTGACATAACATATATGACTTGCTCAGAGAAATCTTCAACCAAACGATCCATTAATTGCTTACCGATATGTTTACCGCGGTGCTTTCTTGTTACAAAAAGATCGCAGATGTAAATGTAAAATCCCATATCATCCAATGCACGGATAAAACCACATACCTCTTCTTCTTCAAGAGCAATGTAGGTGATGGAATTACGAAGAGCATGACGATATTTGGTTTGATTTTCATCTGCCCAATAACACAACCATTCTTCCCCTTCATCCTTAATCAAATCCATTACTTGGTCATCGTATTCAAATGTGTATCTCTTTATTTCCATAACACTCCTTCTTCAGCTGTGTTGATCAACAATCATAACGCCACAACGCATACACTGATGTTTGTGTACGCACATCACAGATCCGCATTCAGGGCATTTCCACCGCTCTTCTTCATTTTCCAGAAATGCTGCAACTCCATTTTCTTTTATGAATATCAGATTTTGGATAAAGTTCATATGATACTTCGCTTGATAGCGTTTGTTTAAATCATTTAATCTTCGACAAGGAAACGCATCGCAATTAAAGCAAAATTGGGTACCTTCCTGGTTTTTTGGGCAGGTTTTTATGATGCATTCACGACTTCCTTTTGTTGCGTAGGTTATGGTTTTCTCATTTCGGCAACCCAAGCAAGAATTCTTCACTCGTTGAAAAGCACTGCAACACCGGCAATTCATTCCACATGGGGCAATCAAATCTTCGCGCATTTGATTCATAAAACTCACCTTTTTCAATAAAAATTTCCGAGAATTTTTTTCATCTTACACTCTTTAATATTTCTGCCAGTTTAAAAATTACATCTTTTGATTCCTTTAGTTCAAACAGCATCCAGTCATGAAACAAGCCCGCATATTCTTCGTATCGGAGATCAATGTTTTTTTCATCCATGATTTGTTTAAACTTTCTGGCATCTGGATTGAGTAAGTCATTGGTACTTGTAAATAAACAGATGTCCGCGAGTCCCTCCATATTTCCGTAAATAGGACTGATAAGCGGATCCTTTTGATCCACATCACCGGCATATGCTTTTGCGGCCAACTTCAGACCACTGATGCCTAAGATTGGATCTTTCTTATCAACAGATTCAATCTCCGGATTTTCCATGGTTACATCCAGCCATGGTGATAGTAAAATGATTTTATCCGGTTGTTTGATTTTTTTATTTTTCAGAGATTGTGCCAAACCCAATGCAATACCTCCACCGGCAGAATCACCCATTAAAATTATGTGTTCAACATCTTCCTGTAAGAAGATTTCTTTATAAAGCGATTCGATCATGTCATATACATCCTTGAACGTGTAGTAAGGTGCTAATGGATAATCAGGCAAGATGACGCTACAACCGGTAGTCTTGATTAAGCGATCAATAAAATCGTAATGAAATGATTCTATTCCGTAAATATAAGCACCACCGTGCAAATAAAGCACACAGACACTACTCTTTGCGGATTTCGGATGCATCGTATAAACAGTGCGATGCATAAACTCATCTTCTATAATTTCGATCGATCCAATAATTTTCCTTTTTGGTCGTTTCGAAGTGGCTTTATCAAATTTTCCAAGCTTGAAATAGCGGTCAATCGATCGCTTCATATTCATTCTTTGAAGAATAAAGTACATGATTTTACTCTCTGGACTTGCCATCGAAAATGACCTCCTTTATCTGATGTTAGACTTTCCGGTTTTATATTCAACCGATATCATGATAACACTGACCTGATCCCAAGCCTGGATGATTTCCTGTTTGCCTTTGGAAATAAAATCAGGCGAGTATTTCTTTACCAGACTTTCCAAGGCTATTTGACGTTGTTGATCATCGGTTACAATAGAAGCTCTGCCAAAAACGACCACGCTGCGATAGTTGGTCGTGAAAGTTTCTTGAATGACATCATCTTGATCAATGACACAAAAAGAAACTTTATCATTCATTTTAATCGCATCGATTTTGTGCCCTTCGTTTGCGCTGTGAAAATACAGACGACCATCATCAAAGGTATAACTGATCGGAATCGTATACGGATATCCGTTATCACCCAAAACTGCCAGAACACCGGAAGAATGCTTTTTTAAAATTGTATCAACTTCATCTTCACTCAGTTGATTCTTGAATCTTCTCATTTTACGAAACATAACTTGACCTATGCTTATCGTTTGATAAGTCCTTTCTGAACGACAGCTATACCCGCAAGCAACCTCGAAAGCCACGAACACCGTAATATGAGTCTGCGCCATTGTGGTAAATAAATACCTGTCCGTATCGTTTATCTCCGAAAATCGCACCGCCAAGTTTTCTTATATCATCCGGGGTCTTTAGCCAACTGGACGTCTTTGTGTCGAAGTTTCCTAACGTTTGTAAGAAGTGGTATTGCTCTTCGGAAAGTAGTTCTATGCCCATGGCAATAGCCATATCCATCGCAGTATTCTCTGGTTTGTATTGTTTACGTTTCTCCAGTGCTTCCCTGTCATAACAGACATTGCGTCGGTCTTTTGGTGTTTCGATCGAACAGTCAAAGAATAAAACTTCATCACTTTTCGGATCAATACCAACGACATCCGGTTCTCCACCGGTTTTCTCCATCTCAAACAGGGACCAAAGTTTGTCCGGTTGTTCATTTAAACGCGATTCAACAATTTCAAAACTGACATCCGGATGGCGGTTTTGGTGTTTGTTAAAGCGATTCTTGAGTATATCAAGTAACTCCATGTGTTCTTGTTGCGTTAACTCAGGATTTTTCATTTTCATTCAGTCTCCTCTTATCTGTCTACTTAATTATACTTTAAAATCTTACAATATTTCGCATCGGCACTCAAATTTAGTTCAATCATGGGCATACAGTTTAAATGTCTTTATGATTTATTTCCTTCAGATATGAATAACAGGCTGACTACTCAATGACTATTCAGTAAAATTCAATTTGAACTGTGTCTCGTAAAGTTCAGCATACAGACCATTTTTTTCCAGAAGATCAAAATGGACCCCGCGTTCAACGATCTCGCCTTCCTTTAGAACTATAATTTCATCAGCTTTTAGAATCGTCGATAATCGATGGGCAATGATGATGCTGGTTCTTGATGCTATCAACGGCTCAATCGCTGTTTGGATGGCGTGTTCTGTAATAGAATCTAAAGAGGATGTGGCTTCATCAAAAATCAACAACTTAGGATCTTTTAACAAGACGCGGGCTATTGAAAGCCTTTGTTTTTCTCCTCCTGATAATTTCAAACCACGATTACCCACAATAGCATCATATCCCTCCGGTTGTTGGATGATGAAGTCATGAATATTTGCCTGCCTACAAACCTCAACCAGTTCACTATCAGTCGCATCTTCTTTCGCATACAATAAATTATCACGAATCGACCCATTGAAGAGAT
>PHAF01000041.1 GCA_002841605.1 Firmicutes bacterium HGW-Firmicutes-10
TATATAAACGAGAGTTCCAAATATCCTCAATATTCTGTTCTTTTACATTACCATAAGTAAAGGCATACACCTGTTTTCTTCTGCCAAAAACATACTCGATCGAAGGATGAGCAAATCGGTAACAAGGCGCGATATTACCATCACTGTTGATTGTCATCGTCCCGTCATATACGAAATTACATCTTCGCTCAGTCTTTAGTTGGATATTTGGAAACTTTAGTTGGATCTGGTGTGACATAGCAATATTAAGCCATTGCTGACGATAGTCTTTCATGCGCGGATTATCATATAGAGTATAGAGGATCTTATCCTTGTCTGCCTCATTTTGAGGCAAAAGATTAGATAAGATGATTTTCATAAATCCCATTTTTGCCAACCGTTTAATCAACATGCTGACATCTTCGACATTGTATTCACTGATGACGATTTGAGCAATCAGAAACGGCTCATACCGGTTGTGCACTTTTCTGGCATCAATCAGCCGTTTGATATTCTTTTCTAAAATCCCTAATTCAAAATTACGAATCAATTTGAACTCTGCTTCCAATCCATCTACCGAAACAACGACTCGGTGAAACCGACGAGCCATCAAGTCGATCATATCATCACTCCATGCATAAGCATTGGAGGTGACAGTCAATTTTACATCCGGCAATAAGTTGGCCCATTCAATGAACTTCGGATGCAATGTGGGCTCACCGATACCACCCAAAACGATTTCTTCGAGTGTAGGCGTGGCTTTTAATCCTTCCAGACAACGATGAAAAACCTCTTCACTCATTTGTGTCTGAGGAAAATCCCAATTCTGCCGAAAACAACTGATGCAATTCAAATTACAACGTTGCGTCAGTTCAAGATATACTTTTTTTATGCTTACATCATCCGGTGCATGTTTGTTCATAGTACTTTAACTATAAAACAACGACCATAAATGTCAAGAAATTTCCCAAACGTATTTATTCCATCTTCAAAAATATGTTATACTTTTATCAATAAAGGTGTTGGTGGTTTTTTTATGAACCCATTGTTAAAATATGAAACTATTAACGGTTGAATCGGTCGAACAGGCCATTTTACGTTGCGTTTTACACATTCAAAAATATCATAAAATCCGTACAGAGATCATCCCGGTATCGTCAGCCTTTCAACGGATAAGCTCAAAACGGCTTTCAAGTTCTGAAGTACTGCCCAACTTCAACCGATCGACCGTTGATGGGTACGCACTTGCGGCTCAACAGACGTTTGGGGCATCCGAAAGCATTCCAACCATTCTCACATGCATCGAACGTCTTGAGATGGGACAGAAACCAAGTAAAACACTCAATTCAGGAGAGTGTTGTTATGTTCCTACTGGTGGAATGATACCCGATGGAGCAACCGCTGTCGTAATGGTTGAATACTGTGAAGCATTCAATGAAAATCAGATCCTGATATACCGACCCGTCGCTCACCATGAAAACGTGATTTTTGCCGGTGAGGACCTCAATATGAATGACATCGTTATCGAAGAGGATGAAACATTTACCCATCAAGCCATTGGGCGCTGTGCCGGAGTCGGAATATCCCACGTTGAGGTATATTCCCAATTGAAAGCAGCGGTCATATCCACAGGAGATGAAGTATTTCCAATTGACAGCATAATCAAAGAAGCTCAGGTTCATGATGTTAACAGCGCGATCCTTGCTTCGATTTTAAAAAGCATAAACTTTGAAGTCATAGAGAATCACTTGATTCAAGATGATGAAGAGTTATTGTTTACAACCGTGAATCGCTTAAGGGAAACTGTCGATATGATTCTGATCAGTGGCGGCAGTTCACAAGGTGAGAAGGACTACACCGCAAAAATCATCGATCGATGTCAAAATCCGGGGTTATGGTCCCACGGATTGGCAATCAAACCTGGAAAACCCACGATTCTTGGATCAAGTGGACCTTGTTTAGTTGTTGGTCTGCCCGGACATCCGGTCAGTGCGATGACGGTGTTTCTTAGAGTCATTAAAACTGCCTATCAACAGGCATACAATATAAACCGTCTACCGACTTTTGCCGTATTGGATACCAATGTGATGAGTTCAGCCGGTAAAGAAACCATCATATATGTTCAATTGCGAAATGAGAATAAACAGATTCACGCTAAAGTTCTTTATTCAAAATCAGGATTGATTTCAACTCTGAAAGATGCCGATGGATATGTGATCATTCCGGGAAATTTGGAAGGTTATCAAAGAGATGAGGTTGTCGAAGTAATTTTACTTTAGGGGGTATATAGTGAAACGTTCGATTTACTTGAAGAGCACAAATATAGAGGATGCGAAACGTATTTTTCATGATGCGTTAAATGAAGTTTATCAAAAGAAGCATATCGAAATCGTTCAAACCGAACACGCCTATGGACGGGTCATCGCCCAGCCGATATATGCCCGGCGCAGTGTGCCTTTTTATCCAAGTTCTGCAATGGATGGCATCGCGATCGACTCCGCAAAGACCAAAAATGCCAATGAACATAAGCCGTTGCGTCTAGATCCTTCTGATTACATCGATGTAGATACCGGCGATCCGATACTTGATCCTTTTGACTGTGTCATCATGGCCGAAGATTGCATCCATTCTGATGATGGAATATCCATCATCAAACCACATGTCCCATGGGAAAATGTGCGGCCGATCGGCGAAGATGTGACGGAAGGTGAATTGTTATTCCCTATGGAGCACATCTTGCGACCGATGGATATCAGTGTACTGATAGCCGCAAACCAGCTTTCCATCGAAGTTTATAAGCAAGTATCCATCGCAATCATTCCTACCGGAACAGAAATCAAAAGTGCATATGAGCCCATAAGTGTCGGGGATATTGTCGAGTCAAACTCCTATTTGTTTACCGGATTGGCTCTTCAGGCTCATGCTCTTCCAACCACATACCCCATTGTCAAAGATGACTTTAATGAAATCAAGTGTACTGTCGAAGATGCCGTCAGTAAATATGATGTCGTCATAATCAATGCCGGTTCTTCTGCCGGACGCGATGATTATACCGTCCACGTGATTTCCGAATTAGGAAAAGTTTTGGTTCACGGGTTATCGATCAAACCCGGCAAGCCTGCCATCTTGGGGTTGATTGATGATGTCCCTGTGATTGGCATTCCCGGATTTCCGGTTAGTGCCCACATTGTGTTTGAAGAATTTGTGACTCCACTGTTATTGAAACTGAATCATTACCCAATCCCACACGTTGATCGAATTGAAGCACATAGTACCCGACGCATCGTATCCAGCTTAAAAAGCAAAGAGTATGTCCGTGTTAAAATCGGTTATATCAACGATCGCTTCGTTGCGACTCCCTTGGCTCGCGGTGCCGGTATGATGATGTCTGTCGTTAAAAGTGATGGATATGCATTGATAGAAAAAAATCGGGAAGGTGTCGACTTTAATGAGATGATGGATGTACAACTGAATAAACCCATCCAACAAATCAAAAATACCTTGTTGGCCATTGGCAGTCATGATTTGATTATGGATGTGATTTCCAATTTGTTTGAACAAAGCCTTCTTCCCTATCATTGTTCCTCTGTTCACGTTGGTTCCTATGCGGGATTATTGGCATTATCCCGAAAAGAATCAGCATTAGCCATGACGCATCTGCTTGAAAGTGACGGGTCATACAACACACATACCATAAAAAAACTGTTTCTCACTGAGAAAATGGTACTGATCAAAGGAGTCAAGCGGATTCAGGGACTGATCGTTGAAAAAGGAAATCCAAAGAACATCCACACCATTGAGGATCTGCTTCACGTGCGATTTGTCAATCGTCAACGCGGTGCCGGCACTCGCGTATTGTTGGATCACTGGTTGAATCAAAAAAATATAAATTCGGAATCTATCGTCGGTTATAACAAAGAACTAACGACACATTTGGCTGTTGCAGCGGCAGTTGCCAACAATGTTGCGGATTGCGGATTGGGTATTCAGTCCGCTGCTACTATTATGGGATGTGATTTTATACCTCTGGGAATGGAGGACTATGACTTTGTCTGTTATGCCGATTTCTTAAAAGATCCGATGATGAAGTTATTTCTGACAAGCATTCAGTCAGAAGAGTTTAAGAATATATGTGAATCTCTTGGAGGGTATGATACTTCCGAGTCCGGGGAGGTGAGGTTCTATGATTGACCGTTTCGGTCGTGATATCAACTATCTGCGCGTATCAGTAACTGACCGATGCAATTACCGGTGTCAGTATTGTATGCCCCATAATGGCGTAAAGACCATGGCTCATGAAGATTTGCTTAGTTTTGAGGAGATGTATATGGTCATACACAATTTCGTCAGTCTTGGCGTTAAAAAGGTCCGACTGACCGGTGGAGAACCCTTGGTTCGAAGAGGAATTCTGGGGTTTATCCAAAGTCTCTCACGAATTAAAGCACTGGAAGACATTGCATTGACGACCAATGGATCATTACTAAAAGAAATGGCCGCCGATCTAAAGAAAAGCGGGTTGCATCGGGTAAATGTCAGTCTTGATACATTGAATCCCGAACGATTCAAGCGACTGACACGCGGTGGTTCTTTACAAGAAGTGTTAGACGGCATCAAACAAGCCGAAAATGTCGGTTTGACTGTTAAATTGAACTGTGTTTTAAACAAGGACATCAATATTGATGAAATAAGGGATTTTGTCCAATTAAGCCGTGACTGGAAAATGGATGTGCGTTTCATTGAATTGATGCCCATCGGGGAAAATGTCGATTATGCACTCAACCATTTCGTAAGTACAAAAGAAGTCTTAAAACAGTGTCCGGATCTGATTGCTACAGAAGCTATTGATCCATCATCCCCGGCTCGCTATTACCGGTTGCCCGAAGCCGTTGGTAAAGTCGGACTGATCTCCCCTTTGTCATGTAATTTCTGTCATGACTGTAACAGGATTCGACTGACACCTGATGGAAAACTGAAGCCTTGTTTACATAATGATTTGGAAATCGATTTACGGACACCTTTGCGCAATGGCGAAAACATCATGCCTTATCTTATGGATGCCATTACTGTCAAACCTGAAAAGCACTTATTGGATCAGCACCAGACCATCGTACGTCAGATGAGTCAGATCGGAGGTTAGTATGAGTTTCACTCATTTTAATAAACAAGGACACGGGCAAATGATCAATGTCTCTGATAAAGATGTTACAAGCCGTAAAGCAGTTGCACAGGCCGTGATTACACCAAATAGAGAAACCTATCAGGCCATCCTTGATCAACGATTAAAAAAGGGGGATGTCCTGGCGGTCGCACAAATTGGCGGGATCATTGCCGTCAAAAAAACATCCGAACTTATTCCTATGGCACATCCTTTGATCCTCAACGGAATCAATATCGAGTTTGAAATGTTGGACGAAAGTCATTCCATCCGGATTTTATGTACGGTTCGCTGCGAAGGAAAAACAGGTGTTGAAATGGAAGCTTTGACAGGTGCCAGTGTCTGCGCCTTGACGATTTATGATATGGCAAAATCGATGGATCCTTCAATGCGGATCGATCAAATTTTTCTTCTTGAAAAAGAAGGCGGAAAGTCTCATCATTATGTACGAAATGAAACTTGATATCTTACAACTGTGTGTTTCCCCTTTTCGAAACGAAAGAATTATGATCAATGAAATATCCCTAGACTTAGGTGGTATCAAGGATGATTATCATCGACAGAAAGATGCTTTGATCACACTTCTTCCACTCGATACTTGGCAGAAAATCAGTAGTGACCCTGATGCATTATGTGTACGAAGATTTTATGCTCATATTTTAAGTACTGAATACGACAATAATGATTTACCTTTGGATACTTGTCTAGAAAACGGAAATGTCAAACTGCAAGTCGTAGCGGTTGGAAAATCATGCTATAAAGAGGATGGGTGTACTTATCATCTTACATCCGAGGGCTGCTCATTGGTGAGAAAAACCCGGTTTTTAAGGATTCTTTCTGAAGGATCGTTGTCGGTTAATGACCGCTTGGAGGTGTCTTTATGTTCAAATACGCAATAATCGTTTCAAGTGACAAAGGTGCACAAGGATTGCGTGAGGATGGTTGCATCCCGGTCATCCAGAAATGCATGGACACATCATTTGAACTGGTTTACTCAACGATAGTTATGGATGAGATCGACGAGTTACAAAAAGCAACCATTCATGCGACGGATGTCTTAGGTGTAGATTTATTGCTTATTTCCGGAGGAACCGGCTTTTCCATCCGTGATGTAACTCCGGAAGCTATCAATCCGCTGATTGAAAAATTCACTCCGGGGATTTCCGAGGCAATCCGCGCCTACAGCATGACTATTACAAAAAAGGCTATGTTATCCCGGGCAATCTCAGGTATTCGAAAACAAAGTCTGATTATTACTTTACCCGGAAGTCCGCGAGCCGTCGAAGAATCATTGATTTACATTCTTGAACCTCTCAAACACGGACTTGAAATCATGATTGGGTCAGCGAAAGAGTGCGCAAGAAAGGACTAGTATGAAAAGAGTGTTAATTTTTTTCTTAGTTTGTCTGATTATGTTATCCGGATGTTCTGTAGAAGAAAAAGAATCACCGAAGACACTGCGTCTAACTACGACAACCAGCGTCAATGACAGCGGTTTATTGGAATATTTGAGACCCTATATTCTTGAGGAAGCTAACATTAATCTGGAAATTGTATCCTTAGGGTCAGGTGCGGCACTTGAAGCAGGAAAAAGGGGCGATGCAGACGTACTGTTGGTTCATTCTCCTACTGCCGAAAAATCATTTGTTGATGAAGGTTACGGAATCAAGCGATCAACATTTATGTATAACTTCTTTGTTATCGTCGGTCCAGCAAGTGATCCGGCTCAAATCAAGAATTCAAGCGCATCCGAGGCACTTAAGAAAATTGAATCCGTTAAATCGCCATTTATTTCCCGCGGGGACAATTCAGGTACTCACAGCAAAGAAAAGTCCTTGTGGAAATTGGCCGGTCTTGATGCTGATGTCATTTCAAAAGACACAAGTTTCTACGTTTCTGCCGGTTCAGGCATGGGTGCAACATTGATCATGGCAAGTGAAAAGCAAGCCTATACTCTAACTGACTTAGCCACTTACTTATCCATGAAAGCACAACTGTCATTGGATGTGATCGTCAGTGAAAGTCCTGATTTAAGAAATGACTATTCCATCATTGTTATCAACCCCGATAAAGTGAGCAATGTGGATGTTGACACAGCAAAGAAGTTTGAAAATTGGATGTTGAGTGAGCGTGCTTTAGATCTTATTGCCGAATATGGCAAAGAAACCTATGGAGAAGCACTGTTCTTCACGGAGTAATATGAACGAAATCATGGATATCATTCTTACCAGCTTGCAAGTTTCATTGAGCTCGACCATGATCGCAGCCGTTTTCGCTGTTCCGTTTGGTCTCTTCCTAGGATTAAGCACGAATAAAGCAGCCTTACGACTAAGACCGGTATTCTCCAGTCTGGCAGGATTGCCTCCGGTACTTGCCGGAATAACCGTGTTTCTATTATTGTCCAATGCCGGACCCCTAGGAAGTTTTCGATTACTATACTCAAAGCCTGCCATCGTAACCGCTCAAGTATTGATCGTATTCCCTCTAATCGTTGCAAGTGTCTATCCATTGGTACTGCCGATCAAAGCAGTATTTCTTGAAACCTGCTTTGGGTTAAATATCCCAAAGAAAAAACAAATCAGATATTTGTTCAGTGAATTACGTTACGGACTTTTAGCCGCCGTATTGCTGGGTTTCGGCCGAGCCATGGCGGAGGTCGGTGCAGTCATGATGGTTGGAGGCAATATTCGCTATAAGACACGCGTCATGACAACGGCCATCGTCCTAGAAACTAATCAAGGCAATTATTCTACTGCTCTGACATTAGGAATCGCCCTTTTGTTGATAAGTTTCAGCATTAACTGGCTTGTTCATGGGTTGTTTAAGGAGGTAAGTCATGATCCATTGTACTGATTTATCCATTGAATTAAACAATAAACAACTTCTTTCTATGGAGTCTGTAACATTTGACAGCGGAATGATCCATATTATACAAGGCGAGAACGGTTGTGGTAAAAGCAGTTTGTTTCGAAGTATGATTGGATGGATGCCATTTACAAGTGGTCAATGTCAAATTTTGGGAACCTGGATTTATCAACCTCAACAGTTTCATTTGTTTGCTCCGAAAGCAGCTGATAATTTTACAAATATTGATCTGGCACGTCAGATGCTGGTTTCGTTAAAAGCCGAATCGATCTTATCTCAATCCGTGAAACGTCTTTCCGGAGGAGAACGCCAAAAAGTAGCACTTGTTCGTACGTTGTGTGAAGAGGCGGATGTCTATCTGCTCGATGAACCGACATCATATATGGATGAAAGTTCTCGTTTACTCGCATATTATTTGATTAAAGAACAATTACTAAATCGAGGAAAGACTGTCTTAATGATTAATCACGAAATGATTACAGAGCCGTTTGACTCAGGTCGATTGTATTTATTCAAAGATAGAAAATTAAATGTAGTAAAACATTGGTAAAGGAGAAAAATGTATGCAAGGAAAAGTAATCTCGATTTGTATCAGTGAACAACGCGGTGTTTTAAAGAATGAGGTATCTTCAGTAGAAATCACGAATCAAGGGATCGTTGGTGATGGCCACTCTGGTGATTGGGAAAGACAAGTGACCTGTCTGAACTATCAGAGTTTTAAAAAGGCAAAAGAAAAACACCCTGAACTTGATTTGCATCCAGGAAGTTTTGCTGAGAATATTACGATTGACGGCATCGACTTCAGTAGAATTCAACCCGGGTCAAAGTTACAATTAGGGGAATCCATTATTTTGCAAGTAAGCCAGATTGGCAAAGAGGATCATCCTAGTGTGGTTACCAGGACCTATGGAATAAGTCTGCTTCCCTATGAAGGACTATTCTGTAAAGTCATTGAGGGTGGAAACCTATCAAAAGGCGACAAAGCAGAAATCATATAGAAAAAGGACCGAGGTCCTTTTTTAACGTACTAAGTGTAAATTCTCCAACATGATGCCGGTGCCTTCCGCTACACAGCGCAATGCATTTTCGGCAACATAGACAGGAACGTTCAACTCATTCATGAGTAATTGATCGATTCCTTTAAGTAAAGCTCCGCCACCCGTCAGTACAATACCACGGGTAACGATGTCAGCCGATAATTCCGGTGGCGTTTGTTCCAAAACGGTACGACATGCACGAACTATGTCCTGCATACTTTCACGCATCGCCAATTCGGTCTCCTCGGAATTAAGAGTAATGGTATGGGGCAGACCGGTCACTAAGTCACGGCCGGATACTTCCATCGTATCTGCACGTGAACCGCGCCAAGCCGTTCCGATGCGTTTTTTAATTTCTTCACCGGTACGATCGCCAATCAGCAATTTGTATGAATCCTTGACATACTTGATAATGTCACGATCCATTTTATCTCCGGCTACCTTTAATGATGTACTTGTAACGATATCACCCAGTGACAAAATAGCAACATCCGTTGTGCCACCGCCAATATCCAGAACCATCGATCCACTCGGTTTAGAAATATCCAACCCGGCACCGATCGCAGCTACTTTTGGTTCTTCTTCAATATAGACTCTCTTCGCTCCGGCTCTGTAAGCAGCATCACGAATAGCATTACGCTCTACTGAGGTAATATTCGAAGGACAGCAAATCAGTATCGTCGGACGAGAAAACATACCCTTCAGTTTTAATTTCTTAATGAAATACTGAAGCATGATTTCTGTAACTTCAAAATCTGCGATGACGCCGTCTTTTAACGGACGAATTGCTAAAATCCGTCCCGGTGTACGACCCAACATATCTTTCGCTTCTTGCCCAACAGCAAGGCATTTCTTTGAATCAGCTTCTAATGCAACGACTGAAGGTTCATCTAAAACGATGCCTTCGCCTTTGACATAAATCAACATATTCGCAGTACCCAAATCTATTCCAACTAGTTTAGAAAACATATAAAAACCCTCCATTTAGTCAAGCACCGATATTATAACACAAAAAATCAAAGCCAAACCACATTTCACCTTAATTCCACAATAAGGCTAAAAGAAATTGGGCCATTGCATAAGCCAGTACCATGGCAACGGATATGTATAAAATCTGTGCTTCAGTCACTTTGTTTTTTCTGACAAACTTCGTAAAATCCACACTACTTAATCCCGCCATTGCCAAGAAAAAAGTAAACATATACAGTAATATACGCGGAATTGGATCTAGCATAATCACCCTCCTTTACAAAATACCAAACAACAACAGTCCGACCGTATTGATTGCGAGATTCGCAAATAAATGAACGGTCCAAGAAGCCAGAATTGATTCTTCTTTCTCATTGATGTAATTGAAAATAAATCCACCAACCACCAATGCAACCAACATAAGTATAATCAAATACCAGTCAAACAATCCTATCAACATCGCCACATGATATAAAGCAAACATCAACGCACTAAAAGCATATGCAAAACGTCTGGATGTACATCTTTTAAGTTCGATAAAAGCGATCCCTCTGAAAAAGTACTCCTCTAACAACGAGTTAATAAGCGATATATACGTAGCAACATAAATGAAGTTGCCCGCATTCACTCCCAGTTGATCCTGAAGACCGCCTACGACAGAAGAGAAATCAAAATATGGACCTAAAACAAAATAGGCCGCGAGTATGAAAACATAAATCCCCAGCCCAAGTGCTATTAGTTTGGGTAAGGTTTTCTTCTTAAAACCAAAGAATTTGGATATCTGCTCTTTTCTGAGAATAATGACCGGCATTGCCAAAAAGAAGAATATCTTAACAGCTGATTTCATTGCATAACCTGGCTGCCAAATACCGTCGGTCAGAGCCATAACAATGCATCCCAATGCAATAACAAAGATTATTTTTGACTTTTTACTCATAAATCCCCCTTAATGATTATATCATACACCCAAAAATATAAAAAAGAAGCAGCGCAAATGCGCCGCTATTTCGCTGTATTGATCCGATTGAGTGCCCGTTGCAATGCAATTTGGGCTCGTATAAGATCTTGTTCTTCCGCAATCGTTTTGATACGTTCTTCAGCACGTTGTTTCGCCCGTTGAGCTCTTTCGATATCGATTTCATCGCTTCTTTCAAC
Organism: Firmicutes bacterium HGW-Firmicutes-10; assembly: GCA_002841605.1. GTDB lineage: Bacteria > Bacillota_I > Bacilli_A > Erysipelotrichales > Erysipelotrichaceae > UBA2227. The sequence continues at coordinate 11,161 of PHAF01000041.1, forward strand.
CGCATCCGTCATGATTGTTGCTACGTTATCCTTAAAGTACAACGTACCACCGGAAATCGCATAACGATGACGACCGTCTTCTTCAACTGTCGTAAGCATGGAAATCATTAAAATCGCAACCAAAGGCATATGATTTCGTAAAATCCCCAACTGTCCTTCCGTAGAAACGACATTAAGTATCGAGGTATTAAACTCGCGGTACAATCCTCTCGGTGTAACGATACGAACCGTGAACATCTTACTTACCTAATCCCTTAGATTTTTCAAACGCACCCTCGATCGTGCTAACATACATAAATGCTTGTTCCGGCAATTCGTCCGCTTTACCATCCAAAATTTCACGGAAACTGCGAACGGTTTCTTCCAATGGAACATATGTTCCCGGAATACCGTTAAACTGTTCAGCAACATGGAAAGGTTGAGATAAGAAGTTACGAATTCGACGTGCACGGTTAACAATGATTTTATCTTCTTCTGATAATTCATCCATACCCAAAATAGCGATGATATCCTGAAGTTCTTTATAACGTTGTAACAACGACTGAACGCCGCGAGCAACATCATAATGCTCATCTCCGACGACCAGTGGATCCAACATACGACTGGTAGATTCCAATGGATCGACCGCCGGATAAATTCCTAATGCCGCAATATTTCTATCTAAAACCGTTTTGGCATCCAAATGCGTAAACGCTGTAGCCGGAGCCGGGTCAGTCAAGTCATCGGCAGGCACATAAATCGCTTGGACCGAAGTGATCGATCCATTTTTTGTGGACGTGATACGCTCTTGAAGTTGACCCATTTCAGTAGCCAATGTCGGTTGGTAACCCACAGCCGAAGGCATGCGCCCCAACAAAGCCGAAACTTCCGAACCGGCCTGAGTGAATCGGAAAATATTGTCAATGAACAATAGAACGTCTTGATGATCGACATCGCGATAATGCTCGGCCATCGTCAATCCGGAAAGTGCGACACGCATACGTGCGCCCGGCGATTCATTCATCTGACCATAAACCAAAACAGTTTTATTAAGAACGCCCGAATCATTCATCTCATGATAAAGATCATTCCCTTCGCGGGTTCTTTCGCCCACACCAGCAACAACAGATAATCCACCGTGTTCCTTCGCAATGTTGTGAATCAACTCTTGCATGACGACCGTTTTACCAACACCCGCACCACCAAACAAGCCGATCTTACCACCCTTAGCATACGGGCACAACAAGTCAATGACCTTTATTCCTGTTTCCAGGATTTCAGCACTGGTCTGTTGTTGTTCAAAAGTCGGTGCTTCACGATGAATCGGATCTCTTTTAACTTCTGCCGGTATGTCACCCATACCATCGATCGGTTCACCCAATACGTTGAACATTCTTCCCAATACTTCTTTACCCACCGGAACAGAAATCGCTTTTCCAGTGTCAATGGCTTCCATGCCGCGGACGAGTCCGTCAGTCGATCCCATTGATATGCAACGAACGACATCGTCGCCGACATGTTGAGCAACTTCAACCACTAATTTTCCTTCTTTCAAAGGAATGTCGATAGCACTATACAAAGACGGCAATTGCTTCCCGCTAAAACGAATGTCTACGACCGGACCGATGATTTGCAACAGTTTACCGTTGATTTTATCCATTTGACCCTCCATTACAGTGCATCTGCACCAGCCACGATTTCAGAAATTTCCTGAGTGATGGCTGCCTGACGCGACTGATTATATTGCAATACTAACTTATCGATGATTTCTTCGGCATTGTCTGTCGCATTTTCCATGGCCATGCGCCTTGATGCCTGTTCACTGGTTTTGGTTTCCAACCAGCAACTATACGTAACCGAACGGACATACATCGGAATCAGGTAATTCAAGATGGATGCACCGCTGGGTTCAAAAATCGTGTCCACATGTGTTTGTTCTTTATTTGAAAAATCTTCTTCAACCGGCAA
>PHAF01000042.1 GCA_002841605.1 Firmicutes bacterium HGW-Firmicutes-10
GCCTTGGGATACTCGTACTATTATTTTGTTGTGGATATGTGGGGCAATGAAAACGTCCGCTTAATGAAGGTTGATAATGTATATCCGGATAATGCAACGATTGCATCCAAACAATATCCGATCGTAACCAATTATTATGCGGTTTTCAGAAAGAGTGAAGCTGCGGGAAGTTCCGTTCGAAAAGTCGTCGAATGGATCTTATCGGATGCAGGACAAAAACTAGCGGAGGATTCCGGTTATGTCAAAGTTCGTTAAACTTTTAATCATTGCGTTGTTGTTTGCAGGGTGTACAAAACCCGTTGAACCAGATCCTGATCCTGATCCAAAACCGAATCCGGATGAATTGTTTAAAGATCCTCAGGGAACCAAAATTTTATCTCCTGTAGATATTCCTTTTGTCTATGGTAATCCGATTGAAATAGTTTATAAAAATGACCTGCGAATTACAACCCTTGAAATACGCGGACTAAAAAATAAGGTCATTGAGAATAAAGTAAATCAGGAAATCAATCAAAAGACAGATTTACTCACTAGCTATATCAATGCTTCGAAGTTGCCGCCGTATCGCGGGATATATACCAAAATTCCTTCAGATTCAATCGCACTCGATTACTACATCAATGCCTATGTTGCTTATAATTTTGACAATGTATTATCCGTTTCATTTAGCGGTTGGTATAACTTTAATGTCAACGGTTCGGCAGAATATGTCTCCATCCTTGAAGCATTGAACTTCGATTTGACCACCGGCAATCAACTGACGGTAAGTGATTTGTTGACAAATGACGTCGATACCCAACACGTTCTCAGTAATCCACTGAGTGAAATTATCAGAAAAAATTCGGATTTGCCACCGGATCATTGGGGTTATCCCGTTATAAATCTTGTATCCCCTTTTAAAGGAATCAAGGGTAATCAAGTATTCTATATAACCACCAATGGAATCGTGTTTATCTTTGACTACCGAAATCCGGAAGTTGATAACGGTTTTTTCGCGGTTCCGTTAATGGTGGAATACAACAAAATTAAACCCTATATCGCGATCGCTGATCGATTTAAAACCGATAAGAGCATCTACGAAAGTCCGATACGACATGCGGAGTTTTTGTACTTGTCACAACCCGGACTTCGTGATGAACAAGGAAACGAAACATATAAAGATGTCGACATTTATACTTATCGTTCGATTCAGAAAGACGTCCCTGCTTTCTATGTTAATAAGATACCCGATGTATTGGCCATCGTTCATAAGATGATTGATGAATATGAAGGTGATCAAAAGATTGAGTATGCTTATGCAACATATTATGCAGAAAAGGTTGGAGAATTTATTAATCTTAGTTGGTACGCATCCGTATATTCCAATGAAATTTTATATCAGGAATGGCGTGCCACATACAATAAAGACGGTAAAATGATGAGCCTTCAAGATTTGTTTGTTAGTGATTTTATGTATCGCGACTATTTGTGGAAGGAAATTGAAAAGATTTCTGCGAACTTACACAGATATGACAAAGAAGTCATTCTCGATTCAATCCAGTTCACCATAAACAATGCTGGTATTAGTTTTTCAGCTCATCACCCAAAAACTGAAACTGCTGAAGCATTCAATCAAAGTTTTTATATCGCTTACAATGACATTGACATCGAAAATCTGACGTTATTTAACGATGAATAAACCGGTTATTGCCATTACGGCAAGAATGACAGAGTTGAGATACGATGTCAATCAAGACTATGTGGATGCCCTTAAAAATGCCGGCGCACGTTGTGTGCTGCTTTTGCCGCAGTCAAAAGAAGAGTTGTCTACTCTGTTGTCCTTTGTTGATGGCATTTGTCTGCCGGGCGGTTATGATGTCGATCCCAGTTATTATCATCAGCCCAATCTTCACAGCGAGTTGATTGAGGCACAAATCGATCGGCTCGATTTGGATGTCATTGAAATCGCACAAGAAAAAAAGATCCCGATCTTCGGAATTTGCCGTGGATTACAAATCATCAATGTCGCTTTGGGTGGGTCATTGATTCAAGACATTCCAAAGGACATCCTCGATCACAATATTAGCTTTAAGAATAAGACAAAAGATCGCGGTCACTTCGTTTCGATTGTTAAAGAAAGTAAGTTGCATTCTCTTTTTAAAGAAGAAATCGAAGTTAACTCATATCACCATCAGGCAATCGATCGGCTTGCAGACGGATTAACGATTTGTGCCGTATCTTCAGATGGTATCATCGAAGCGATTGAAGGCGAGAATATCTTAGCTGTACAATGGCATCCGGAAAGAATGACACAAGATGGTGTTTTTAATATCCTCGACTTGTGGATATCTACAATCATCCAAAAGTAAGAAACAGGAGGATTACCATGAGAAAACCGATGGTGATGGATTGGGAACAAACCAGTTATTGGCATCATCAGCAGAAGCAGGTTGTTGCTGACAGGCAGCTTGATGATATGAGCCATGCGACCAATTGGCAACTGATGGGACATGTATCGCTGAGCGGATTAAAACAATTTTCAAGTTGGGAAGAACCCAATGGAACCATGATTTTTACCCAGCGTGACGGAAAACCCGTACTTCGCATGCACTCTTCAACGACCACCCAAAAACCCAACCCGGATAAAGGACGCGGGTGGGGTGTTACCACTTGTTATCGACACTTTGATCATCAGGACTGGCGGGAATATAATCGAATCTCTTTTGATGTCTACCCCGATTTCCCGGGATTCCGCATTGTTTCTTTGTGCATGATACTCTATAACGATGGTGAAATGAAACTGCCAAACGATGAAGTACGCGAAGGATTGCATTTTGTCATCCTGAAAAATCACCAGTGGAATCATGTCACATGGGAATTCCCCGAGTTAGGCCGTGAAAACGTCGTCGGATTTGCTTTACAATACCGTCTGCAAGGCAATGAACCCGGCGCATCCAATCAGATCAGCTTCGATTTTACTGATCTGCGACTTCAACGTGTTGACTGTGATCATGCCCGCGGTTGGGTACCTCATCATAAGGAAATCACCTTTTCCCATACAGGCTATTCGCTTAAAAGTAACAAAACAGCCATCGCCTCCGGATTGGATGGTGATTCGTTTCAGTTGATTCGCTTAACGGATGGTGAGACCGTTTTCGAAAATACCATACAAACCTGCAAAACACATACCGGACGATATCAGGTATTGGATTTCTCATCATTTGATAAACCCGGCAGATATTTCATCCAGGCAAATGACACAATCACTCAACCCTTTGAAATCGGTCAGGACATCTGGAATAAGACCATTGAGAAAGTCGCTAATTTCTTTTTTGTGGAGCGATGCGGTTATCCGGTGCCGGGTGTTCACGATGTCTGTCATGCTGACTTTATGGGACGATATAAAGATCAAATTAAAGTAATCAATGGCGGTTGGCATGATGCCGGGGATTTAAGTCAGAATGCGGCCAATACAGCCGATGCTGCCGTCGGAATGATGAAACTTGCCATGGTCTTAAAAATAAAAAATCCTCGCTTGGCAGAAATTCTTTTGGATGAAGCCCGTTGGGGAATGGATTATGTTCTAAAAACACGATTTACAGATGGCGCGCGAATGGGATTTGTAGCCCTGGACTTTTGGTCGGATGGTGTTATCGGAAACATTGATGATATCATCAACGATGCCAAAATCGATGCGGAATTCAATTATGTCGGAGCCTGGTCTCAAGCTATCGCTGCCAAAGCATACCAACATTCAGATCCAGCCTTTTATTATCGCTGTCTCAATGCTGCGATTGAGGATTTTGAGTGGGCTGAAAAACAATCTGTGTCCTACGCTTCGAAAAGAACTCCTTTGATAAGTTTGTTTGGTATTGCCGTTCAAGCTGCTTTAGAGCTTTATGAAGTAACCAAAGACGAAAAATATCTGGATGTTGCCATCAAACATGCCGATTCTATACTATTAAGCCAACAAACTGATATTCCTGACTGGGATATACCGATTCGAGGATTCTTCTATACGAATCCATCGAAAAACACGATCTTTCACTTCCCACATTTAAGTCAAGATCAACGGCCCATCTGTGCACTAAATCAGTTATATGCCGTTGCAAGTGATCATCCAAATTCATCAAAATGGCTTCAAGCCATTGAGTTGTATGCTGAATACATTCATGCCATTTCAAAATTCTCGCAGCCTTACGGAATGATTCCGGCAGGGATTTACTCGGCAAGTCCTGATGAGATTATGAGATACAAAGAAGATCCCACCGTTGGTTGCAAACTGGAAGAAGCTCAAGAGCAGATTAAAAACGGCATCCGATTATCCGATACTTACTACCTGCGTCACTTTCCAGTCTGGCATACCCTTCGAGGTAACAGCGGTATCATGCTGAGCACAGCACGAGCAATCCTTGAATCAGCTAAAACGCTAAATGACCAAGAACTGCTGGAAATCGGGCGTAGACAAGTAGAATGGCATGTCGGGCGAAATCCGCACAATCAATCTCTGATTTGGGGAGAGGGTTATAATTGCAGTCCACAGTATTCTGCGATGAGCGGTGATATCGTAGGCTCATTGCCAGTAGGCGTTCAAACCCAGGGCAATGAAGATATCCCCTACTACCCTCACTCGAATTGTTATAACTATAAGGAAGTGTGGGTTCAACCAGCGGGCAGATGGTTGTGGCTGATGGAAATTTTAACCGAGTTTGATTGATCGTTCAGTTTTCTTTATATCACACTTATCTCTCTAAGATTAATTGTTTTGTCTTAAAAATGGCGCAAGCCATTTTTTTAACTGTATCTTAACCTCAAATTGAAGGTCTGTTTTCGAATCTTTATTAAAATGAACTCGAAAGATGAGGTATGTCATGCACTTTCTAACCCATGTATCGATAGCTAACATGTTGTACAAGAAATACTCTATGACTTTTCCAATAGCCAAGGGTCATTTTATCTATGGCAATATCAAGCCTGACCTCAAATCCAACGGTCTTGTGATCCCTCATACACTTCAGAACACGATTCACAAGTCATGTGAGTTACTAAATGAACTGCGAGATGAACACTTGGACTTACTGACATTCTCCGTGAAACTTGGGGAGATTTGTCATTATCTTTGTGACTACTTTTGCTACTATCATATCGATGAGTCGGATTATCGTAACTATACTGATCATTTCATTTATGAAATCGAACTTCATGGATATTGGTTATGGAAGAAGCATAGCGATGATTTGATAGTATTTGGGTCAGGTCTGCCAGCGGACAGTTGGTTACCGATAGTCGTCACAAAAATGCGTAAAGACTACGATCGTAAAACACATGGTTTTATCAAAGATATCGGTTATTCCTTGGGATCGATCGATTGGTTATTTGATTATCTCAAACTGCACCTTCAGTATGTCCCAAATATTGATAATGGTGTTTACATAGCAAACTTACTAAAGGAGGAAGAACATGAAAATAGCCCTCTTCACGGATACCTATAAACCTCAAATCAACGGCGTATCCAACACAGTTGAACGTTTGATCGAATACTTTAACGGCCACGGAGTAGAATATCAACTTTTCTTGCCAAAATATGGAAAAGAGAAGGATGATGCTCGCGTCCATCATTCCATGAGTATTCCTTTGTGGTTTTACAAGGACTGCCGTATATCGTTTCCGAATATATTCAGAATTATCAGCATATTGAAAAGTTTTCGTCCTGACATCATTCATGTCATGAGTGAATATCCGATGGGTTGGGCTGGTATCATTGCCGGTAAACTGTTAGGCATTCCTGTGGTTTCCAGTTATACGACTCATATCGCAGCTTATACTCAGTATGTCAAATTATCTTTTTTTAAACCTTTAGTCTTGTCATACATCAAATATTTTCACAGAAGAAGCAAGCGCGTGCTTGCGCCATCGAATGATGCCATCCGATATCTCAACCAAAACGGTATTCATCACACACAACTGTTCACTCGTGGCATAGATACGAAGAAGTTCCATCCAAAGCACCGTGATTCGCTTCTAAGAAAAGAATGGAATGCTGAAGGAAAAATCGTATATCTCTACGTTGGGCGAATCAGTGCCGAGAAAAATCTTTCGACATTGATTACTGCTTACGGAGCAATAAAACAGTTTTATCCTGATCGCGTCCAGTTGATCATGGTTGGTGATGGCCCTATGTTAGAACACTGTAAAAAGAGTCTGCCTGATGATACGATTTTTACAGGATTTTTAACTGGAGACCAACTGGCAAAAACCTATGCCAGCGCGGATGTATTCGTATTCCCGTCTTCGAGTGAGACATTGGGGAATGTCGTGTTGGAAGCCATGGCTTCCGGACTCTGCGTGATTGGGTCCACTGAAGGTGGCGTCGGTGAATTGATAAGAAACTATGATAACGGAATTTCGTTTGACTCGAAGTATGCTCATCTTTTAACAGATTTAATGTTAAAAGTCATGGATCGACCGGAATTGAGGGAGTATATGCGTATCGGCGGCAGAAACTTCGCCAAAGATCGAAGCTGGCTCTCAGTCTTCGATTCGCTTATGTTCGAATATCGGATAGTAGTTAAGGAAAATCAAAAAAACGCAAGAATCGGTTCAGCCATTTGGGTAAAATAAAATCAGCGATTGCTGATTTTTTACTGCGCGAGCACTACGGCATTTCGACCGGCGGACTTAGCTTTATATAAAGCCTCATCTGCTAAAGCCATTAGCTTGTCAGGATCATTGGCATCATTAGGATAAGATGAAACACCGATGGATACTGTCATTCGTATTGCGTGGGTATCTTTACAAAATATATACTCTTCTATATATTGTCGGGTACGACGTCCGATGCTAAGAGCTGTCTCTTTCGGACAACGTGGCAGTACGATCGCAAACTCCTCCCCGCCAATACGCGCAACCAGGTCATAGCTGCGACAAGATTTGATCAAAATCTGGGCAAGCTCACTTAAGACTTCATCTCCTGCTTGATGACCATAGGTATCATTGATCATTTTAAAATGATCCAAATCCAACATCAAAAATGATATCGGCATTTGATTCTCCTGACATTGTTCAAACAATTCGTCAAAGCGGTTATCAAATTCCCTTAGGTTTGCAAGTTCGGTCAAGTGATCGGTCGTTGCGTCAATTTTTAACTGCCAGTAATTTCGGATGTTGGCAATAGAAAAATGTATATAGCGACATAAGAAGTACGATGTTATCACCGTCGTACTCGTAAACATCAGCGAATTAATAATAAACAAATAGAAATTATCAAAAATAAGATAGCTGGCAGTAATAATGGTAAGTGTTACTACAGTATTCATAATCATAAATTTCTGACTACGATTAACTTTCAGATGTGACAGAGCTCCTAATAACACCCCACAAATCAAGATCGATGTACTTACAATGATAGCATTGGCATTGGCACCGGTCACAGCAATTCGATAGAAAGCAATGATCACGGAGGTGATGATTGAAGATATGAAACCGCCATACATTGCGGAAAGATACATGACAACAAATCGAAAGTCAAAAATGATCGTTCTTTCTGAATTGATTGGAACGGTAGACATTAAAAGCAAAATGCCGATCAACCCGCCCACAGTCCCTAAAACAAATCGGCGCATGATGACTGACTGATATTGGACTTTACTTGAACGTACAAATTCCAGGGTAATGCTAATGACCGCAACCAAGATGCTGAAGTTCTGAAAGAGTGATAACGCCACAGTGACCTCCTGTATTATATAGGATATTTAAACTTGCCTTTTTTAGTATACACGCATCGTATTGATAGTTCAATCACATTCTTTTGATAAATTGTACAATAATGAACATTAGTAACGATAATAAACAGATTTGAGTTTTAATGATTGACAATAACTTCGAATAGATATAGAATATTAATATATTTTATACAATTTAATTGCGAAAGAAGGTCAAACTATGAGTGTATATCAGTTTTCAGTAAAAGACGCATATCAAAAGGAGATTCCCCTGAGTGACTATAAAGGGAAAGTTTTACTCATTGTCAATACAGCTACAAAGTGTGGACTGACTCCTCAGTATGCAGGATTGGAGAAACTATATGAATCCTACAATTCAAAAGGATTTGAAGTTCTCGATTTCCCTTGTAATCAGTTTATGAATCAGGCTCCGGGCAGTGATGAAGAATTATCTGGATTCTGTCAACTCAACTATGGAACGACTTTCAAAACACTCGCAAAAATTGACATCAATGGTGACACCGCTCATCAGTTATATAAGTTCTTGAAGTCAAAGAAGCGCAGCGACGATGATGAAGAAAACAAAAAACGACTCGTCAGCAAGCTGTTGAATCTGAAGAAATCCGCTAATACCGGTGAAATCAAATGGAATTTCACAAAATTTTTAGTCGATCGCAACGGTGAAGTCGTTGAGCGTTTCGCTCCGACTGTCAAACCCGAAGAACTGGCCTATGCCATAGAAAGGATATTATGATATGTCCTACGAACAATTGAAACTTAAGAGTCAGCTGTGTTTCCCACTATATGCTGCTTCACGCAAAATCATTCGTTTATACAAGCCCCTGCTTGATCCGTTAGGTATCACCTATACTCAGTTTTTAGTTATGCTTGTCCTTTGGGAGAAAGATGAACAATATGTCAATGACATTGGAGAGAAACTGATTTTGGACTCCGGCACACTTACTCCGCTTCTGAAGAAATTACAAACTGCTGGATTGATTGAGCGTAAGCGCAGTAAGACTGATGAGCGTAATGTCATGATAACCTTGACTGACAAAGGCAGAGAGTTGGAAGAAAAGACCAAAGACGTACCTGCACAAATCGGTGTGTGTCTGACCTTGCCAAAAGATAAACTCGGTCAATTGTACCACTTACTCTATGATTTTATCGATATGGATACATTGGACTGCAAAGACGATGAAAAAGAAGGCTAATTCAATTTAGCCTTCTTTTTAGTCTATGAAGATTTTAACAGTATCGCCTTCCGCAGATTCGACATTCACGATTTCACCGGTTGCGCCTTCTTCGATCGCAGCCATGATCATGTCCACATCGACACCCTTCATGTCTACCGGATTACCGTCGATTTTCAGCTGATTGGACAAATTGAGTCCGGCTTTAACCAGTGATGTCGGAACATTGATTCGAACGACATCCCCTTTAGCACTATCCACAGTGACACGCAACATCTTTCTGCCACCCGCCGGGTTCACGTTTATGACAGGTTGTACAGATTGAGTCGGATTATTTTGAACACCTAATGCTTCCAATAATTTAATGCCATCCTCGACAGAAATCGTGCCTTCTTTAACCATTTGTAAAATTTGTTCTTTTGAGTTCATATTTTTTCCTTCTTTCTGTTTCTATTTACTTAAGCGATCAACAACATCCGTAAGTGTACATTGGTAATTGACATAGCGGTCACTTATGATCGAACCATCTTCAATGATTAACAGATGGGGGAACATGACGTATATGAATCTGGATATTTTTTTCTTTAACATAAGTTTTCCTCCTTTTTACTGACTCAGTCGATCGACGACTTCATTCAGTGTGCATTGATAATTAACATAGCGGTCATTGATTACTGAACCATCTTCAAATAATGTCAGACGTGGCAGTAACCTGTGGATGATGTTGGAAAAGTTCCGCTTTTTCATTTTCCTCACCTCAGTTCTTTATTTCTTAATGAAAGCCAAAGCTTCGTCTACCGTCATTTCACCGGACTTGATCTTTGCCAGGACTTCATCTTCATTGACCTTCGGTCTTGAAGCGCTAAATCCCATTTTCGCAATGATAGAATCCAAATTCTTCTTTACGGTTGGATACGAGATTTCTAATTCTCTTTCCATTTCTTTAATGTTGCCTTGGACACGGACAAACGTTTCTACAAAATACAACTCTTCTTTTGACAGATAACTGAAACGCGATAATGCAAATTCACCGGTTATTTCAGTATTGCATGTGTGGCATGACAGTTTAGTACACAACAGTGATCCGCCACATACAGGACAAGTTCCAAATACTTCTTTTTTCATTTTTATTCCTCCTATCGGATATCAATCAGTACATAAGCATCGTCGGATTTGACTTCAATCAGCGTGAACGGTTCCATAGTCTTCAACTCTGCGAAGATCTCTTTCACCATTTTGATGATCGTATCTTTGTTTTCCTTCAGATACCGCTGGTTTTTTTCATCCATGTTTTTAACAAACTTAGTAGTCCACAGACCGAAGCGTACAAACGTGAGAGCGACCCCGAAACCTATGGATGGAAGGTTGATGTTATTCTCTTCTGTTTGAATCATAATCTTAATTTTGCTTGCCATACCTTCACCTCACCTATAGTTTAACTCATTTTTTCTATATGTCAATACATAAATTAAATATTTTAATATATTTATTAATTTTATTGATTATATTATAAATATTAGTGTTTAAATAATAAAAAAGACGGCTTTTTACCGTCAAATCAGCTTAAAATGATCAATCAGATACTTAGCAACCCCGTCTTCTTCGTTGCTTAAGGCAAAATCATCCGATACGATGCGTGCATCTTCAGTGCCATTGGCCATACAAACACCCCACCCAACTTCTTTCAACATTGCAATATCATTGCTCGTATCCCCAAAAGCCATAACTTGATCTAAATCATATCCATACTTATTCGCGTATCGCTGTATTGCCAATGCTTTGGACACGCGCCGATCCACAAACTCATATAAGTCTGCCTGCGTTTTGAATCCGTGATAATCAATAGTGGGAAGTTGCTTTGCAAGAACCTCCAACTCAGACATCCGGTTTTCATCGATCGACAGAATGAACTTATGAATTTCCGGTTTCTTAATTTCAGATATCTCACACAAGTAAGGTTCTAGATGATGAAATCCCAACAAACGCTCAATTCCGTCGTTGATTTTATTGGTATATAAATATCGCTGATCATAAATCGCAAAACTTACATCCAACGATTTCAGATAATAGAAGATCTCGATTGCGTTTTGAATTTTCAGAGTATACGTTTGTAACTCCACTTGATCTTTCCGATCCAGCCAAGTCACACCGTTGTTTGTCACAACGACATCCACATACGATAAGATTTGTTGAGTCTGAAGAGTACGAAGAACTGATTCTGTCGGCCGTCCGGTCGCAATACCAAAGGAAACGCCTTTTTTCTTCAACTTAGCAATCGCTTCTCTTGAAAGATCAGTGATCGTCTTTTCTTCGGTCAATAAAGTCCCATCCAAATCACACATCACCAATTTCACTTCCATCAGACACTCCTCCAGATCATATCCATCAAGATGACCATTGCTGGCATGGTCACGATAGAAAATAAGGTCGAATGACATACATAACGAACCGCTTGAAAGTAATCTTTGTCAAACTGCTGTGCCAATATCGCCACATTGAACCCTACCGGTGCACTCACCGCAATCAACGTCACCATCTTTATCATATAGTATTCATTGCTTATAAAAACAAGTAATCCCCCGACGATCAACGGAATTACCATCAGCCGGGAAAAAGACACCCCTACGACTTTCCAGCTGTTGATCAAACTCAGCCATTGGATTTGGGCAAGATAAGCTCCTAAAATCAACATGGCCAACGGCGAGTTCAACCCTGAAATGATATTGAAGACATCCAATACAAATTTAGGCAATGGGACTTGCATAAAGAAAATCGCCAAACCTCCTAAAATTCCCAAGATGATCGGATTGGTTATAATTCGTTTAAATGATGTATGTGTTTGATCTCCGGTGATGACTACGACTCCCAAGGTCCATTGAATCAATACCATGACCGCCAGATATGCTGACAAGTAAAACACCGCTTCCGTTCCTAAGGTTGCTTGCACCAAAGGGATGCCCATAAATCCGGCATTGGAATAGGTCGAAGAAAAATTCTCGATCCTTTCATCTTTGTAAATCACTTTTGAGATGACTATCGAAATAGCCACCGATATCAGTGCCAATGCCAAAGCGATCAACATATTGAATGCTCGTTGCGCTGTATATTCGACCGTATAGGCACGCATGATAATGATCGGGGTTACTACATACAATAAAATGGCTCCCATCTCTTTGCTACCAACGGATGACAGTCGCTTGATTTTAAACATCGTGTATCCCATCATCATCATGACGAACATTAAGGCAATCTGCCAAAACAGTATAAATCCAAGTTCCATCGTATTCTCCTGATTTCAATGTTTCCATTTTAACACAACAAATAAAAAGTTGCATGTGCGTACATGCAACTTTTAAGAAAGGATACGATACAAATGACAAGGAAATTCAATCAGGAATCGTTTCATGCTAGAAATCAACAAGATGATTTCGATTTTGGCTCATAGAACGTCTGCTTGAACATTTATATTATACACGAAGGAATGTGTAGTCGCATTAAGAAAGTGTTGAAACAAAACATGAATATTATTCGTGTTGTTTCATTGCCACGGAATCAAATCTTCCGATTTTAAACGCGTAGCATCAAAGCGAAAATGTCCCAGAATCGGTTGTCTGTGCATGGCAGATTCCTCGCGATTCAAACCGCCGCCATGATGGATTAAAAGAGGTAATCCGTAGCGATCACGCTTATCTGAAACGATACCTATATGGTTACCCCAGAATACGACGATATCTCCCGGTTGCCACTGTTCGACCTTTGTTAAATCAGTAGTTAATTCAATGGCTTTCCTTCGAAAATAAATATAAAGATTGTTGACTCTTCTAAAATCAATGGCCGGATCAGGCGTCGTGATTCGCCAGTAAGCATCGGCATTTTCAGCGATATCTTTGTTTATCATGCGCCGCAGCGTGTATCCGGCTTCTTTATAAGCCATCCATATGACATCGGTACAAACCCCTTCCCCTTCCGGTGGATATGAGTTCCAGTAATACTTATCCACATAGGTTCTTAAACTATATGCACCCTCACGTGCACCTGTTACAAAATTTTGAACATCCGTGCGGCCGTCTTTGTTATAATCAAACCTTCCAACCACTTCCTTGATGCCAAAGTGCACAGCTTTATAACTTCTATCCGGCAACAAGTCCAATAAGTCATGCCAATTTGTACCATCAATCAAAACATATCGGAAGTTAG
>PHAF01000043.1 GCA_002841605.1 Firmicutes bacterium HGW-Firmicutes-10
TGACCATTGATTTGGACTGTATAACGGTCACCTTGGCCGCCAGCTTTCAGCGCAGCTGCTGGACGAACATCCAGGACCTTTTCGATGGAATATTCACGGCCATCTTCCCAGCGGAGACGTCTTGGGAAAAGATTTCCGTCTTCGGAGAAGGAAGCAATAACGGCAACATAGACTTTAGCCTGTGAAGTCACGTGTCCTCACCCCGATCCGAAAGGTGTTTAAGGAAATTGCTGTTGGACTGGATCGGAGATTCGATCAGCCAGCCTTTTCGCTTGAGAATCCGAAATTTGAAGTCAAGTAGTTCAGGAGGTACTTCCAATTCCTTGGCAACAGAGAAGAAGAAGGTGTCCTCACTGAGTAGTTCTGTGACCTCGTCATCTTCCAGCAGGTATTCCGCAGCGAACAGATTCGCTTCATACTCCATCTGGGAGGATGTATCATATAATGCAAAATCGTGGAAAGCCTTCATCTTTGCTGCTTCATGATGAAGGACAGCATGACCGATTTCATGAGCCAGGATAATCCGTTGGATTGGCTCAGGCAGGTCGCTGTTGATGGTGATGTGCTTTTTTCTTGATTGTCGCAGAAAAAAACCTTTGCACGATTTATCTGTACTGCCAAGCGGCATTAATTGAACGATGATCCCCATGGCTTCAGCCAGCTTCCAAGGATCTGGCTCATCATATTTTCGCATTATGCGGGATACTTCCCGGCAAATTATCTCTATCGACATGTAATCACCTTCAAATGATATAAAATCAAACACTCATCCCGCTAACGATCCCTCACTATCATTAAATCAAAGTGTCGGTACAAAAATACGGACAGTGAACGATGAAATGGTCAACTGGTTGGAAATAAAGAACTAGAAGATTTTAATCCGTTTCCTTCTTTCGGCCATAGGTTTTCCGGGCTTCTTCCTTACACTTCAGATAAGCCTTCATAACCGCTTCAAAAAAAGCATCCTTGGCTTCCTGATCCAGGGCTCCGCCAGCAAATAGAGCCACATTCTGCTCAAGTAGAACATCCATCTCTTTGGCTGCCTTTGGTCCAAGCCGTTCCCGAGCTTCCTCAATGTAGGGAGCTTTTTCTATGCCGTATTTTGGGTCTGTGATCTCATCATTGAGCAGATAGTCTACGGATACCTGAAGAGCCGCAGCCAGCTTTCTAGCGATATTTCCACGAGGCTTGGTGTCCGTTGTTTCGTATGCAGCAATGGAACGTTTTGAAACGCCGACAAGCTCACCCAGTTGCTGCTGATTGAGCTTCAATTCCTCCCGAGCTTCTTTGATCTTCTCTGAGAAAGTTTTCATTTCCTTGCCTCCCGTAATGAATATAACTTCGTCAACTTCATTTTTGTATTGACTATTCTTCATTAGCCTGTTAATATTGAGCTACAAGATGAAGTTAACTTCATTATACCTTCGCAAACTTCATCTGTCAATGAAGAAGTTATAGAAACCCTTGGAAGGAGTGGCTTTTTATGAGTAAGGACCGTGCAATTCTGCATAGTGACTTGAATAGCTTTTATGCATCAGTAGAAATCATGCTGAATCCAACACTGCGAGATAAAGCCATTGCAGTCTGCGGATCAACAGAGGACCGACATGGCATCGTTCTGGCCAAATCAGAAAAGGCCAAGAAAGCAGGCATCAAGACAGGCATGGTCAACTGGGAAGCCAGACAGAAATGCCCAGGTCTCATCATGGTGCCTCCGCAGTACGAGCAGTATCTGAAATACTCAAAGCTTACCCGGGAGATCTATCAACGCTATACGGATCAGGTTGAGCCCTATGGCATGGATGAATGCTGGCTGGACGTGACCGGCAGTCAAGGCGTCTGTGGAAGTGCTCTCTCCATTGCAGAGGAGATCCGGCGCACAACCCGAGAGGAGTTAGGTCTTACCGTCAGTATCGGCGTGTCCTATAACAAAATCTTCGCTAAGCTTGGCAGCGACATGAAGAAGCCGGACGCCATCACGGTCATCAATCGCTGTGACTATCAAGAGAAGGTCTGGCCGCTGCCGGTTTCTGATCTCTTGTATGTAGGACGAGCAACGGACAAGAAACTTGCCCGCTACGGCATCCGGACCATTGGAGAGCTGGCCAGGGCGCCACGAGACTTTTTAAAGAGAACTTTGGGCAAGAACGGAGAGATGCTCTGGTTCTTTGCCAACGGCGAGGATTTATCCCGAGTCATGCCAAACGACTTTCAATCACCGGTAAAATCCATCGGTCATGGCACGACCTGCATCTCAGACCTGGAAACCAATGATGAGGTTTGGAAAGTTATGCTCCACCTAACCCAGGACATCAGCCATCGGCTGCGAGTCCATGACATGAAAGCCAATGGCGTACAAATCACAGTGAAGGACAATACCCTATCCTATCGTCAATATCAGATGCAGCTGCCCATGGCGACCCAAAGCCCCATGGAGATCGCCTCTGCGGCACGGCATCTGTTTGAAAATAACTATGACTGGCATACATTTGTGCGGGCAGTAACTGTTCGCGCCATCAACCTCGAACCCAAATTCATGCCACAGCAGCTGATGCTCTTTGATGATGCTGCCAGACGGGCCAGACTGGAAAAACTGGATGATACCATCGAGATCATACGAGGTCGCTTTGGAAAATGGTCCATCTATTCAGGCTCCCTGTTAGGCAGTATGAAAACATCTGGAGACAACAGTCATGAGGTTATCATGCCCGGCATCATGTACGCCTAGTACAGGAGGGATACCCTATGAGAACCGTCCAGATCAAATGCAATCGAGAAAGAAGACTCTTTGACACCATAGAAGGCTCAAAACTGAAGATCCTAATCAAATGCAGCAACACCAAGGTCTGCCCCTATAAGTCTGACTGTCCGAGAACCACCGAGATCATCCTTGGAGCAGAGAAAGAAGCCTTTGAGGAATTCTACAAAGCCATCAACTGTCCCTATTGTGGGAAGAGACTTTTCGATGTCTCTACTGGCAGCGTAGGCATTGTCACCATCAAATGTGAGATGTGCGGAAAAGTCGCAACCATTCCGGTCATCGCAGACCAGGGATAAACTCATTATCTGATTATGGAGCACCGGCGCACTTTTCGAAGTAGCGACCACCGCACAAGCAGGTAATGAACAACTGAATATCAATCGATACCGAGCACCGGAGCCGATTCACTGAGCTACCACCGCCGGATGATTACTCAATTGAGAGGATCATCCGGCCTTTTTTATTCAGTAATCAGCTTTTTTTGGCAGTGTATCACCAATGACAGGCTCCCTGCAAAAGGAGTCTGTCATGTTTATTTCCAGCCAAATGAATAGAGCTGTCTGTCTTGTCTCACCGAGATGCCGCAGCCCGCCGCCTCCTTCTTGTTCGCCGCTAACAAGCCAACAACGAGAAGGAGAATGAAAATGAAAAAGATTAATCTGCGGGACGTATACCCGTTTTATGAGAATGACTGTTTTGTCATGGTCGATGATGAGGTCGCCGAGATTTTCGAAGAATCCAAACGCAAAGAGCTGAACTACCAGAGAAAAGTCTATTGGAACAAAGCCCACTACTCCCTGGATCGGGATGACGGGATCGAGCATGAAGCAATTTTTGTCTCCATGTCACCCTATGAGATCTATGAGCGGAAGATGACGAAGCAGGAGCTTCATGCTGCCATCGCCAAGCTGCCGGATATCCAGGCCAAACGAATCTATGCCTACTACTTTCTGGAAATGAGCAAAACTGAGATTGCCCGAGCAGAAGGCGTCAGTGTTATGGCTGTCTGCAAGTCCATTAGCCAAGGACTGAAGACTTTAGAAAAAGAATTGAAAAATTTTGAGGAATAGGGTTTAAAAATGACCTTCAAATCTCATGGCTTATGAGAGGGACTTTTATCTTCTCATAAAATCGATCTTTGACAACTTCATATAGGAGAACCGGATACCTTTGGTGCATGAGCCGAAAGGACAAGCCAGGCAGCAGGTACGCCATGACCTTCGTTTAAGAAGAGAGCGAGACATACCCATGCTGCAGGTCAATCTTGGCAGATCGGCTGGCCATGACCTTGTGCATCAGATAATGATACTTCCGTATAGTCACAGTCCGAGCGTGATCAAACCGTCGCAGGCAATGAGTACGGCCCGCCATCAGTATGGAGGGAGGTGAAAGTCCTATGAGAGCGTAAGCCCACGCTTGTCCGGTCCATCCAAAGAACCAGAATCAAATACAGCAGCCGCACTGCATTCAGGCATTCTTAATGATGCTTCATCCTACGCGGTGCGGCTGCTTTGATTTTCATGTCAATTTTATTGATGGTTATATTCCACTGCATCGACAACATTGTCGCATGAAACCGAAACGTGATACCCTCACCTTAAGTTCATCATCCCTGCAGAATTAAATAAAACCCCTGCATTCATCCTGGACATACCAAACCGCCGGGGCGCTTTTACCGACGGCTTGGTATATTCAGGAGATCCATCCTGAGAAAGAAAGGAGAAAACGAAAATGACAACCGAAAGAAAATTCACCATCGAACCATCAAGATTTATTCATGCTGAAGAAGTCGCAGAGATTTTAGGTGTGTCGGTATCCTCTGCGTACCGGATCATCAAGCGTCTTAACAATTCTCTTAAGGACCAGGATAAAATCACCGTGGCCGGTAAGATCAGCAGACGCTATTTTGAAGAGAAAGTGATGCTGTAAATTCTAAACACGTAAAGCCACATGACACGAGATTTCATGGTTCAGAGCTTTGCGGCCAGAGAGGGTGATGCTATGCCAACCTATAAAAATGAAGCCACCGGCAGCTGGTATTGTGCCTTTTACTATACCGACTGGTTAGGCAACCGAAAAAAGAAAAAGAAGGAAGGCTTTAAAACCCAAAGAGAAGCCAAGACTTTCGAACGACAATTCATTGAGAAGGCGGAAGCCAGTCCCGACATGTCCTTTGGCACCCTGGTGTCCATCTACATGGAGGATTGTAAGACACGGCTCAAGCCAACCACCTACAGTGGCAAGGAATGCCTCATCAACACAAAGCTGCTGCCTTTTTTCGAAGAGATGCCCATCAACAAAATTGAACCCGCAACGATTCGCAAATGGCAAAATACCTTGATGGAGGATGAGAGCGACTATTCACAAACTTATTTGAAAACCATCCACAACCAGATCTCCGCCATTTTTAACTTTGCCTCCAAGTATTATAAGCTTCAAACCAACCCTGCCAGAGTGTGCGGCAGCATGGGTAAGAAAAATGCAGAGTCCATGTTGTTCTGGACTGTAGAGGAATTCAGAAAATTTCTCCCCTTTGTCTCGGATAAGCCAGTTTCAAAGCTGGCCTTTGAAATCCTGTTTTGGACGGGTATCCGATCGGGTGAATTGTTGGCATTGACCTTGAACGATTTTGACTTTGATGCCAAAACATTGTCTATCACAAAAAACTACGCTCGCCATGAGGGCGAAGATCTGATCATGGAACCCAAGACACCCAAGAGTCGCCGCCTGATCGCAGTGCCAACCTTTCTCTGTGCTCTGGTCCAGAAATACGCCGAGCAGCTTTATGATTACGAACCAAACGAAAGGCTTTTCCCGGTGACCAAATCCTATTTGCACAGTGAGATGACACGAGGGACGAAGAAATCTGGCATCAAACGCATTCGCGTACATGATCTGAGACATTCCCATGCCTCCATGCTGATTGAGGAAGGTTTTTCAGCCCTCCTGATCTCAGAAAGACTGGGACACGAAAGCATAGAAACAACGCTTCAGACCTATTCCCACCTTTATCCCAATAAGCAGATCGAGGTCGCCAATCGCTTGGATCAAATGAATAAACCAGATAGTCCAATTGAATAATTACAAAAGGACCTGTAGTACGCTTTTAGTACGGTCACCAAAAAGCAAACCCTGAAACCAAGTTATATCAATGGTCTCAGGGTTTTTAACTGCTATTCCCATTCTATGGTTGATGGGGGTTTTGATGTAATATCGTAAACGATTCGATTTACTCCCTTGACTTCGTTGACGATTCTTGATGAGACGATTTCCAACACTTCATAGGGTATCCGGGCGAAGTCGGCTGTCATGCCATCGATTGAGGTGACTGCTCTTATTCCGACTGTATAATCATAAGTACGTTGGTCACCCATAACACCAACAGATCGTAGATTGGTTAATACAGTAAAGTATTGCCATATACTGCCTCTTAGTCCTGCTTTGTCTATCTCTTGGTGGAGAATGGCATCACTTTCTTGCACAATCTTAATTTTCTCTTCAGTCACATCACCAATGATCCGGATAGCAAGTCCTGGTCCTGGGAATGGTTGCCGGTGAACTATTTCATCAGGTAATCCCAATCGTTTGCCTACTTCACGGACTTCGTCTTTAAACAGGCTTTTTAGAGGTTCGATTAGTTTAAAACGCATGTCTTCCGGTAAGCCCCCAACGTTGTGGTGGGATTTTATCGTTTGTGCTGTTTTTGTTCCTGATTCGATGATATCAGTGTAGAGGGTACCTTGGGCCAGCCATTGGATGTTACTAAGTTTGCTTGATTCGGTGTCGAATATGTAAATGAATTCTTTACCGATGCATTTCCGTTTTTCCTCCGGTGAGGATATACCTGCTAATCTAGATAAGAAGTGTTGTTGGGCATCGATTTTGATTAGTTTCATGCCGTATTTTTCTTTGAATACTCTGACGACCCAGATGGCTTCGTTTTTTCGTAGGAGGCCGTGGTCGACGAACATACATGTCAATTTGTCGCCAATAGCTTTTTGTAGAAGAGCGGCTACTACCGCACTGTCGACGCCTCCGGACAATGCACATAGAACTTCTTGATTGCCTACTGTTTCTTGGATTACTCTGATCTGTTCTTCAATGTATGCGGTCATGTTCCAGTTGGCTTCTGCTTTGCATATATTGAATACGAAATTCTGCAGTATTTCTTGTCCATAAACAGAATGTCTGACCTCTGGATGGAATTGTACACCATATAGCTTTTTGTTCGGATTGCCAAATGCGGCAATGGGGCAAGAGGGTGATGTAGCGTAAATCTCAAAACCTTCAGGCAGAGTGGTTACGCTATCGCCATGGGACATCCATACCTGCATTTCGTTAGGTAATATCTGAAATATACTGTTCTCTTTTTCAACCTTAATGATTGCTTTGCCATACTCGCGGTGGTTGCTTGGTGATACTTTTCCATTTAAGTTGAAGGCTATCAGTTGCATTCCATAACAGATTCCAAGGACTGGTATCCCTAGAGTCAAAATTGCAGGATCAAGTTTGAATGCATCTTCATCGTACACGGAGTTTGGTCCTCCAGATAGTATGATTCCTTTTATTCCTTCTATTTCTGCAATTTGAGCAGCTGTGATATCATGATGGCGGAGTTCACTGTAAACACCCATTTCACGGATGCGTCTTGCGATGAGTTGGTTGTATTGGCTGCCGTAGTCCAGTACGATGATTTTATTTACCACGATAATTTGGTGCCTCCTTGACATTATCTACATCATGCGGGTGTGATTCTTTTAACCCTGCATTGGTGATCTTCATGAATTTTGCGTAGTCCTTCATATCCTTAATGGTTTTGCATCCACAGTAGCCCATGCCGGATCGTAAACCTCCCAGCATCTGGTATAAAACTTCGTTGATTGAACCTTTGTATGGTACAGTTGCTTCGATTCCTTCAGGAACGAGTTTTTTCAGTTCCTTTTGGCCGCCTTGGAAATAGCGGTCGCTGGATCCTCGTTGCATCGCTTTAAGTGATCCCATACCAATGTAGCTTTTCACTTTCCTGTTGTTGATTTCAACAACTTCCCCTGGGGTTTCTTCACAACCAGCTAAAAGCCCACCGAGCATGACACAATCTGCTCCAGCAGCCAGAGCTTTTGATATATCACCCGAAATTTTGATACCACCATCTGCGATGATTCCTACTCCGTATTGTTTTGCGACTTGATATACATCATTAATGGCCGTCAGTTGTGGTACTCCGACACCGGCTACTACTCGAGTGGTACAGATTGATCCTGGACCGACGCCAACTTTTATGCAGGTTGCACCTGCGTAAATCAGATCGATAGCGGCTTGTGCGGTTACGATATTGCCGCCAACGATGTCTAGTTCCGGGTACAATTGTTTCACTTTACGGACGGTTTCGATGACTCCGGCTGAGTGGCCGTGTGCGCTGTCAACAGCCAGTATGTCTACCCCGGCTTCAACAAGAGCTTCGATACGTTCAAGTGTTGAACTGGATACTCCTACCGCTGCGCCTACTCGTAGTTTCCCTTGTGAATCAACACATGCATCCGGATATTCTGCAGTGATTTCTGTCTCTTTGACTCGGCGGACCATGTCAGCTTGCTGTTGAACTGTCAGGTTTTTGTGGATAAATCCTAGTCCTCCGGCTAAGGCCATTGCCCTCGCCATAGCTTCTTCGGTCACTGTATCCATAGCGGCCGAGATAATGGGGACGTTCAAGGATATTTTGCTTGTTAGTTGCGTTTTGAGCGTGACATCTGCCGGGACTACTTGGGAGAATGCTGGAATCAGCAGGCAATCGTCGTATGTATATCCTTCTTTTTGAATTTTTCCGTTCATGTTGTCCATAGTATTTCCTCCTTATGTGACAATGTCAGTCACAGCGTCGATAATTTGTTGGGTGTTGACATCAATCAGTCCGATGTCCGTCAATTTCAGATCAGGTATAACAGGTAGCGATATAAATGATAACATTAAAAATGGATTGAATGTTTTATCCTTGAGGAAGTATCCTGCCTTTGTGTGGAGGTCTTTCATCTGTTCAATCAAGGCCTCTAGTTTCATTTTTGTCATCAGCCCGGCGATTTCAAGTTGTATATGGGCAAGGATTTTTCCATCGTTGGCAACTACATACCCGCCTTCGCTTTTTCGTAATTGCTCGACAGCCATTATGATATCGAAATCATTGGTACCGATTGCAATGATGTTATGTGAGTCGTGAGATACTGTTGTCGCGATAGCTCCTGATGTTAAGCCAAATCCTTTCACAGCGCTGACGCCAATGTTTCCGGTTTGGTGGTGTCTTTCAATTACAACTAATTTCGTTTGATCTTTTTGAGTATTTGGGATGAATTGGCCGAATATATTCTTATCGGTCGTTTCGATGTGCATAGGCGTGAGAACCCCGCCTGGGATGATTTTAATCATCTTGAGTGCATTATGCTCACCCATGTTACATTGTATATCAGAAACCTGATATTCAGCACAGTTTACGGAGAATTTTACTGTTTCAGGGATTGGTACATCAATATCTGTCTTTGGTTGAAGTGGAATTCCGTTTAAAGCAATCAATTGACCGTTTTTAAATACTTCCTCAGCATGAACATGATTGAGATCACTAAACAGAAAGAAGTCGGCCATGTATCCGGGAGCTATTGCTCCTTGGTTGTCAAGTTTATAATGTCTTGCCGGATTCAATGTGGCCATAGTGATAGCAAGCACCGGATCGAGGCCTTGCTGGATGGCTGAGTTTACAACGAAGTCAACGCCTCCTTCTTTAAGGATATCATCAGGGTGGCGGTCATCTGTGCAAAAGCAAATCTGGTGGGCATTTTTCTCATTGACAACCGGTAGAAGTTCTTTTAGATTTTTGATAACACTGCCTTCTCGAATGAATACGGTGATTCCGCGTCTTAGACGGTCGATCATATCTTCGGTTTGTCCACACTCGTGGTCGTTTCTGATGTGCAGTGATGCAAATAAGTCAAGATCCTTTTGATTTAGCATACTGCCGTGACCGTCGATGACACGATTGTTTTCGATGGCATCAGATATTTTTATTAACATATCATCTTCATACTTGACAGCTTCAAGATCCATAACTTCAGCTAATCCGAGAACCTTTGGATGAAAATAAAATGGTTGAAGATCTGCAGCCTTGAGTATTGCACCGGCATTTTCAAATTTAGTCGACGGAACACAGGAGGGCAGCATTACTTGTATGTCTAAATCACATTGTTCTGCACAGTCCAGGATGTATTGAATTCCTGTTTTGCCACAGACGTTGGCGATCTCATGAGGGTCTGCAATAATTTTCCCGATTCCTCTTGGTAAAAATATGTCATTGAGTACCATTGGTGTAACCATAGTTGATTCAATATGGATGTGAGCATCCGTCAATAATGGTGCTACATAACGCCCTTTCCCATTTATGGTCGATTCAGCTTCGGCTTTATCAAATCCCAGAATTTTTCCTCCATCAATGACCAGGTTGCCTTCATGTATTTCACGGGTCAAGGTATTTATGATCTTGACATTTTCTATACAAAGTTCCGGTTTTATTTTTCCGGTTTGAATGTCTCTGATTCGTTTCAATTGCTCCATATTACCCATAAAACCTCCTTTGTATAAAGAAACGGAAAGCGTCCACACTTTCCGTCTTCATATCAATTTCATTGTTACTATCTGTTGTCATGATGTTGTTCATCGCAAAAATACCGCAGTTTACGGCTTTGTATGAATCAATCATGACAATTTTTAAGATATTCATACAAATCCTCCTTTATATTAACAAAAAACTTCCGTCATTCGACGGAAGTAGCATAAAAAACACTGCTTCCATCGTAGTCCAGCCATTTACGGTGGCCAGGTAGAGACTCTTGCGCCTTATTCGCAAGGATATACGGTGTTTTAGTTTGGGATTATTCTATCACACCGTCTCTTAATTGTCGATATTGATTTGGCGTTTTATTTACTTGAACTATATCACGAAATGAGGTTTAATGGAATAAGTTATACTTACAAGGATATGAGGTGTGTTATGGAGAATATTCAGCTTTTTGTTTTTGACATCGATGGCACCTTGATTGAACACAAGACGAATCAGATATCCGTATCCACTCAAGAGGCAATTCACCAGTTAAAGTCCATGGGTAAGGAAGTGCTCATAGCTACCGGGAGGGCTTTCTATTTCATTCCGCAAGCTGTCAAGGATGTTGTCGATCCTGATTTTTACGTTTGTATCAACGGGCAGTGTCTTCTGGATAGCCAAGGGCAGTTCATCGAACGTTATGATCTGGATAAAGATGAAGTTTTCCGATTGACCGAATGGTGTATCGATAACAAAATCGCCGTCGGGTTGAAGATGGCGGATGCGGTTGAAATATACTACAACTTCGATGAATTCATTACTTCCTATGTCAAAGGGCAGGATTATCGGAAAATTTTGCGAGACTGCACCGGTAAGGATGTCCGAATGAGTCAGGAAATCCCGATGGGTATGTTTTTGATCGGCAATGATGATTTGGTGCTCAGCATTAAAGATGATTACAAGTCACTTTCAATCACTCGTAGTTATGCTTCAGCATTTGATGTTTTTGCCAAGGGAGATGGTAAGTCAAGAGCCATCACCCATGTCATTGAAAAGCTGAACATCAATTGGAATAATGTCATGGTTTTTGGGGACGGTGAGAACGATATCGATATGATTCAAAAAGCTCAGATCGGTGTGGTCATGGGTAATGCTCACGTAGAGGTGCAATCTCATGGTGACTTCGTTACAAAATCGGTCGGTGAAGATGGTATCGTCTTTGCACTTAAACATTTCAATATCATAAAATAAAGAGAACGTTGGTTCTCTTTTTAGTCGACATAAATCATTTTCTTCGTCATGCCTCCGTCAATGATCATATTCTGACCATTGATAAAGACATTATCATCCAACAAAAGATAGTCAATCGCTTTCAAAATATCTCGGGGATAACCGGTGCGGTTACTAAGATGTTGTTGTTTGTCTGCTTCGCTCAGGTTGATGTCACCGGTGACGATCCAGCCGGGTGATATGCAATTGACTTGAACATTATACGGTTGAAGCGAGTTTGCTAAAGCATGGGTCAGCGACACAAGACCACCCTTGCACATGGCATAAACCTCACCGTGGGGTTCACTCATGATAGCTCGGGTCGAAGCAATGTTTATGATCCGACCATACTCTGTCAATGTTGGCGTTCTGCGTTTGATCCATTCTCTGCTGATCAACAACGGTGCACGCAACATTAAACCGTATGCATCTTCGATGTCATCCTCTGTGAGTTCCGTTAAATTTCTAGTCATGCCTTTTCCGGCATTGTTGATGATAGCATCGACACTGAGCCGGTGCTGGTCTATTTGATTAAATAACTCAGCGGCAGCTTTAGTTTTCCGTAAATCAGCATATATAAACCAGACTTGTTTTGGAAAATCACGAGTGATTTGTTTGCCGGCAGTTTCATCAATATCAACGATAATGACATTGTTCCCCTGATTTAGCAAATGAACGCTGATTGCTTTACCGATGCCATTACTGCCCCCTGTGACTAAAATGGTTCTCATTCAATTGATTTCCGTTTAAGATTGACTACGGTTTCGATCAGTGGTGTGTGGCTGAACATATCGTAAGGCGTTATTTCGATAATGTCATACTCAGGTTGCAAAATTTCAAGGTTTTTTGCTAACGTACTTGGATTGCATGAAACATAAATAATTTGCTTAATATTGGAGCTCTTGATGATTTCAAGCATTGGATCTGACAGTCCGCTGCGTGGCGGGTCAACGATCAGCACATCGATTTTTTTCGATTCTGCAATTTTCTGAAGATTGACGGCAGCATCCCCTGCAACAAATTTGACATTATCTGTATTGTTAATTTGAGCATTGATGTTGGCATTGTCTATGGCTGCCTGAATGCTGTCGATTCCGATAACTTCCTTGGCTATATGTTTGACCATCAATGACATAGCTCCGATTCCGCAGTATGCTTCGACGATGCAATCGCAAGGATCGATGCTGGATATGACCTTGTTATAAATCGCATTGGCTTGCTTGACATTCAACTGGAAGAATGACTGTGGAGACACCACTAAATCAATGCCATTTATAGTGCATGTGATCGTTTTTGATCCCCAAAGGATATCTGTTTTATTTTTGATGATTTCTCTGCTGTGGCGTACATCGTTGATACTTTGGGCAATGGTTTTTACCCCTTCGATTTTGGAAATGTCTTCTACAAACTTGGCAGGCAGTTTCAGCTGCCCGGTCACTAGTGTTACTTGCACATTTCCCTC
>PHAF01000044.1 GCA_002841605.1 Firmicutes bacterium HGW-Firmicutes-10
GTGCCCGGGTCATCCGAGGCTATATGCTCAGCTCTTTTGAAAATATTCCGCTTTGGCATGAACGTGATATATCCCATAGCAGTGTTGAGCGCATCATTTTACCGGATGCGACCATTCTGTTGGACTATATGTTGGAACGTACCAACCGGATATTATCAAATTTGGTTGTCTTTGAGGATCGCATGCTTTCCAATATCTATCTGACGCATGGCGTAATCTTTGCGCAGCGGGTAATGACGATATTGATCGACAAGCATGGTTGGACGCGTGAAGTGGCGTATGACAAAGTTCAGCCACTAGCGATGAAAGCATGGCAAGAGCAGTCAGACTTCAGACAATTACTAGAGCAAGAAGCACTGCTATCATCAGAAGAAATCAGTGAAGCCTTTGATTTGAACTTCCATTTGACCTACGTGGATGAAATTTTCGTCCGCGTAGGGTTACAATAACTGCAAATTTGCAGTTTTTTTACTTTTTTGAAACTTTTTTAGTCCAATCGGACTCGTTGATAGTGAGGATGGTACTGAATGACTTTTACGAAAGATGACCGCTTCGAGGATTTGTTTCGAAGAACCTATGATGATTTAAGCCGATTTGTTTTGTTTAAAGTTCGCAGTGTCAGTGATGCAGAAGACATCGTTGCCAATGTGTATATGAACTTTTACAAGCACATCACGAAGAAGAATCATAATATAGATTCTGTAGAAGCTTATCTGTTTGAAATGGCTAAGAATGAGATTAAGCGATATTATCGCAACCGGTACCAAGCACCTATTTCATTGGATGATGGTGAGTGGGATGGATTAGAGAACATTGCGGATGAGCGCGATGAAATTGCGTCAATGTTTGATCGGATGACGATCGATCGGATCTGGATAGCTGTTTCTCAGCTTGATGAAACGGCGAAGATGATCCTAACGGCGAAATTTAGATTGGATATGACATTTAAAGATATTGCGAATGAGCTCAACATCAATGAGAACTCTGTAAAGACTAAGTACTATCGAAGCATCGAGGCCTTAAGGCACTTGTTAAAGGAGGATTTATGAGTAATTTGAAACGCACATTTGAAAGAAAGACGTTTGTAAAAGAAGACGTATTGTCAGAAATCGTTGAAAGCAATCGCAACCGCGGTTTTAACTTCGGTTGGTTATTGGCTATGGGATTAGCATTGGTATTATTTGTATCCGGCTTACAATGGGTCAATGCATCCGCATCCTATGTCGCCGTAGATATTAATCCGAGTATCATCTTAACGACCAATCCATGGGAAAAGGTAGTTGAAGTGGAAGCACTCAATGCCGATGCCGAAGCGTTGCTGGTCAATTTGGAACTAATCGGTTTACAAGTGGATGAAGCTGTTGAATTGATTATTGCGGAAGCAACCGAAATGGGTTATATCGATTTATTGGCTGAAGGCGAAGTTGCGATGGTAACGGCGTATAACAGAGATAAAGTCGATGAAAAGTTAAGCGAAGAGATTCGTGAACGTGTTCAAGAACGCTTGGAAAACCGTGAAATGGCTGTCCATGTCGTCGGACATGAAGCTGTGGCCGAACAAAAAGAATTGGCCAATGAGTTGGGTGTAACTTTAGGAAAAGTGTTATTTGTCCAACGTCTACAAGAAAAATATCCGGCCTTGGGCGGCGATGAACTTTATACGATGTCGATCAAAGATATCATGATGAAGGTCAAAGAACTTCGCGGCAATGGTCCGGATAAAGAAGCTCTTGAAGAAAAGAAAGCCGAATTGAAATTACGTGCAGAAAACAAAGTCGCAGAGCGTGCTCAGGAAATGATTCAGGAATACCGTGAAGAAAATCCGGGAACGGAATTGACGGATGAAGAGATCATTCGCAATGAAGTCAAAGAACGTATTGAAGAAATCAAACAAAACCGCAAGGGGAGATAGAGTATAGGAGGCTTCGGCCTCCTTTTTTTATCGCTTTCTTGTTTTTATTCCGTATTTTTGATATGTTTATCAAGAGGTGAATAACATGAAAATCATAGAAACAAAGCGCTGCATCTTACGTCCCTGGCGACTGTCTGATGTCGAGGATATGTATGACTATGCCAAGTTACCCAATGTAGGTCCAGCGGCTGGCTGGAGGCCTCATCAGGACACCCATGAAAGTGCCCGTATCATAGCCATGTTTATCTCAAGCAATGAAGTGTGGGCAATCGAAATGAAAGATACGAAGAAAGTCGTTGGTTCGATCGGTTTGCATATGGATGATAAACGTCCGAAAGTCAAAGCCCGAATGGTCGGGTTTGTGTTACATCCGGCATATTGGGGTCAAAGCATCATTGCTGAGTCAGTAATGGGACTGGTACGTTATGCATTTTCAGAACTGGACGTTGATATCATCTCTGGATATCATTATCCCTTTAACCGTCAGTCCGGGCGGGTATTTGAGAAGTGCGGATTCCGTTATGAAGGAACGTTGCGCATGTCATCGGTCATTTACGATGGAACGGTGCTTGATAATGTCTGCTATTCCATTTTACGCAGTGAATTTTCACTTTAAGGCATGTTGATTTACGCAGATATACATTATGTTACAATAGGTTCAACAAGAGTATCTCTGTTGAAAGGGTGGGTCGAATGAAGAAAATCGTATTGTTATGTGCGGCCGGAATGTCGACAAGTTTATTGGTCAATCGGATGCGCGAGGCTGCCCGTCTGGAAGGACTGGATTGTACCATTGATGCATTTCCGACATCACAAGCCGCAATCCACGGGAAGGATGCGGATGTTGTCTTGCTTGGACCGCAAGTACGTTTTGAACTTAAGAAAGTTCAAGGAATGCTTACCTGTCCGGTAGATGCGATCGATATGGTGTCCTATGGGACATTGAATGGCAGAAAAGTTTTGGATCAGGCGAAGAAACTGATGGAGGAAAACGATGGAACCCACTGAATTAATGAGTTTTCAAATCATATCTGCCGTTGGAACGGCTCGCAGTTATTACATCGAAGCGATTCAAGTCGCAAAGACCGGTGATTTTAAGCATGCCGCTCAACTGATTTCGGAAGGGGATGAATTTTTCCTTGAAGGTCATCAGGCACATTTCGAATTGATTCAACAAGAAGCCGGCGGTGAGTCGGTGGTCATGAATTTATTGTTGACTCATGCGGAAGATCAGTTGATGAGCGCCGAAGCATTCAAAATCATCGCCAATGAGTTCATTGATTTATACAAAACGATCTTGAAATAAAAAGTAATCCGCGGATTACTTTTACTTTGATAAATGGGTTACTTCGATGACGAAGCCTCGGACTCTGTTGCGAATCTGATCGCGAAGTTGGCGGGCTTGTTCAAGTTTCTCTTCATCGGTGCCCTTAAATTCTTCCGGATCAGGCAAGTCCCAGTTCAATCGCTTCTGAATACCGGGAAATACCGGACACTTCTCTTCTGCTTCTCTGGAGCAAACCGTGATCACGTGATTATAAAGACGACCTTGCTTATAGAAGTCAAAGACACTGTCCGATGAGTTCTTACTTATATCTAAATCAATTTCGGACATGACTTGGATGGCCAGCGGATTGATACCTTTGGTCATTAATCCGGCGCTCTCAGCATAAAAATGATCACCGAATTCCTCATTTAAAAATTTTTCCGCAATCTGACTGCGAAACGAATTATATACGCAAACAAACAGTACTCGGATTTTTCCCATAGTGATACCTCTGATCATATTTTACATAACCTAAATCCGTGTTTATCAACGTTGAGTTAAAAAATCGTTACATTGTGTTAATATTTGATAAAATACAATAAAGGAGGTGCTTTATGGACTTCAACATTCGAAAAGCAACGATCGACGATGCACATGCCATGGCGATCGTCCATGTTCAAAGCTGGCAACAGACGTATCGCGGACAGATCAACCCGGAATTCATCAGCGAGCGGACCATAGAGAAAAGCGAGAGCATGTTTGCATCTATGAAATGCGAAAACACTCAAGTCATAGAAATCATGGGACAAATCGTCGGGTTTTGCGGATACGGAAAATGTCGCGATACGGATATGTCGTCAGATACCGGTGAGATTTGGGGTATGTATTTGCTATCTTCTTACCACGGCCGCGGCTTAGGTAAACTTCTGATGCAAGTAGCCTTAATGGAATTGCGGGTAATGGGATTTAAAAAGGCGTCGCTGTGGGTTTTGTCGACCAATCAACGCGCCATCGATTTCTATCGTGCTCAGGGATTTATGGAAGATGGAATGCTAAAAGAAGTCATTATGAAAACTCCGGTCAAAGAGATTCGGATGGTCCGTTTAAACTTACAATAAACCAGTCAGGTGAGTATTCAATATGTTTTGCTTGATTAAACAATGCAAAACGCTCAATACATTCTTCTAGAGATTTACTGTTAATAAGTTTTTCCTGCCAAAACCGCTTGATAAGCAAGGTTTTGGTTTTCTTTTGATTAATTACTTCGATTCGACCGACAAATGCATCGTCTTGAATGACCGGAATCACATAATAGCCGTACTTGCGTTTATGTTCGGGTTCATAGATTTCCCACTTGTAATCAAAACCAAAAATGGCGGATATCAGCTTTCGATCCCACATTAAATTATCCAATGGAGCGAGAAATTCGGTTCGAACTTGCCTTATTTCCGGCGGGTTTTCAAACAAAACGATATGCTCACTTGGAACAAACATGGAATCCTTAATACCATCGATATTTACACTTATGATTTTGTTGCTTTCGAGCAATCTTTTAAAAGCAGCTTTTCTTCGTGCGGATTTCAAATCCATGATACCCAGAAGAGCGTCCGAAGGCTTATCCCAAAGCAACCCGACCGCTTTAATGCGTCTTAGCAGAAATAAATCATCATGCTCATCATCACTGAACGATCGATCCATGAGCTGATCGTTGAAAAGATGCGTTTGTTTCGAGTAGTACTTAATCGTACCTTTTTTATGATGAATGACCAAATCTCCTCGAAAGTACAACGTTTCCAAAACCACACGGGCCGAACTTGACGCACTCCAATACCAATCCGCTCTTTCCTTCAGGTCGATATCTTTACTGCACGCATATTCATTTTCTTCAAGATAGTCCAAAATCATTTGCTCATGTTTGTCCGCAACTTCACTGCTTCGGCTTTCCTTGCGAAACTGCTCTCTGCGACGGCTCATCAATGGCCAATCATCAGTCGATATAATTGATAAGTTCTTATCGAAATAATCCATCAGTGAACGATCTTGATAAAGCAGTTCTTCAAGCATGCTTTTCTTGTAATGTCTGACTCTGGACTGTAACGTCAAATCCGCATTTCGCCCGCAAATATCGATTGGATCAAACTGAACGCAACCCACCAACTTTACAAAATCTGTGATTCCGGATTTGCCTTCGAAGATGTGCTCATTAAGCAATCCGTGATACGCAAATAAATAACGTCTTGCCTTTTCGATTGTCTGTATTTTCATTTTAATCACCGAATTCATTATAACAAAAATCGCACGAATAAAATCTGTGTTATGATAATAGAAAAGGTGATAACTATGGAAAGAGTCAATCTTAACAAGAATGTTTCTGTTTCACGAATCGTTCAAGGGCTTTGGCGTCTGACTGATTGGAACTGGACCATTGATGAAACCGTGAAGTTTATTGAATCATGCATCGCACTGGGCGTCACAACCTTTGATGCGGCAGAAATTTATGGCAATTATATGGGAGAACTGCGAATCGGTGAAGTTCTGCGGGCTGCTCCGCATCTGCGCGATCAAATAGAAATCGTCACAAAAACCGGCATCAATATGTTTAGTGATAAACGCTCATATACGATGAGTCATTATGATACGCGAAAACTCAAGGTCGTCACTTCCTGTCAGGAAGCCATCAAACGGATGAACTGTGATGTGATTGATGTCTTTTTGATTCACCGTGAAGACCCGTTGATCGATCATCGCGAACTCGGTAAAACGTTAGACGAACTGGTAGATTCCGGTTGGGTGAAAGCCGTAGGGGTTTCCAATTTCGATCCTATGAAATTTGATGCTTTACAATCGTTTATGAAGCATAAATTGGTCACTAATCAAATCGAATGGTCACCGGTTTGTTTTGAGCATTTCAATAATGGCAATATGGACTTCTTACAGAAAATGAATGTGCGTCCGATGATCTGGTCGCCTTTGGCCGGAGGTCGTTTGTTTACAACGAGTGATGAGAAAAATGTTCGGGCTCGTAAGAAAATCGATGAAATCGCCCGTCGTCACGGGGTTGAGAGTGAAACGATCGTCTTTGCCTGGTTGCTTTATCATCCGGTAGGTGCGTTACCGATTTCAGGAAGCAGTAAACTGAAACGTCTTCAACAAGCCATTGCAGGGTTGAACATTGCATTGACACATGAAGAATGGTTTGAAATATATACGGCCAGCGGCCAACAACGTCTGCGTTAAGAAAGTGTGAATCTATGCGTTTAAATGATGAGAATATGAAGAAGATGATGCTATTGATCTTTTTTGGGGCGGTTATGTTATTTGTAAGTCTCAACTTTCTGGATTTACTGGTTTATTTATTAAAATTGCTTTCGATTTTGACGCCGTTTATGGTCGGATTTGCAATTGCCTTTATATTTAACGGACCGATGATGTGGATCGAGCGTTTCCTGTTTGAAAAACCGGGATGGCTTAAAAAGATACCACTGAAAATCCATCGTTCAATCAGTTATATATTGACATTGACCGGATTCACTGTGCTTTTTACCATGATTCTAACTTATATCATCCCACAGTTATACGAAACGATCCGGGTAATCGTGGTTGAGGTTCAAAAGCCGGAACACTGGAATACTCTGATCGCATGGATCGAGGGAATCATCGGTGAAAATGCGATGATCGAAGATTGGATATTTGGGTTGAATATCAATTGGGTGGACATCGAGAAATCCATCGTAGCCTTCTTTGAACAAAGTTGGCTGGAATGGTTACAAAATACCTTTACCTTTGCTTCTTCACTGCTCAGCGGACTGACTACGATCATTATCGGATTCTTCTTTTCGGTATATGCACTGCTTCAAAAGGAATATGTCATCCGCGGACTTCATAAGGTAGTGGATGCATTTTTCAGTAAGAAAAGCGCAGATAAGATTTATCATGTCGGAACAATATCCAATCGGATATTCTCTCACTTTGTCTATGGTCAAGGAGTTGAGGCGATTATTTTGGGAGCTATTTTCTTTGTAGTGCTTAGCTTATTGAATTATCCTTATGTCCTGCTGATCAGCGTATTGATCGGTGTGACCGCATTGGTTCCGATGGTCGGCGCTTTCATCGGGATGTTCTTCGGCTTTCTGCTTATACTTATCGCCGATCCCATTAAAGCATTGTGGTTCATTTTGATTTTCAATGTCATCGGACAAATCGAGAATAATTTCATCTACCCTCAGGTTGCCGGAAAAGCTTCGGGACTGCCATCTATTTGGATTTTATTGGCTATTACGGTGGGAGGTACCTTGTTTGGAGTATTAGGCATCTTACTGTTTATCCCGTTGGCATCCGTCGTGTATGCATTATTTAAAGAATATGTGAACTACCGACTTGAAAGTAAGAATTTGTAATTTTAAAATAGCAATTGACAGATTTTGACATATATTGTCGAACTTTTGTGTAAATTTTGTGAGATATTTATGAGAAAATAGTAGCAGGCAATCAATTATGGTAAAATAATGAAGTAGGAATAAGTCTCAAATTCTGCATTCTATTGCATAACCGAATATAATCATGTGTTCTGGATGGTGATGATATTCCGGGGTGTCCGGATTTAAATATCGTTATTTGATCGGAGGTGAATCTATAAAACGAGGATATTGAAAAATGTCAGTGTTTGTAGTGTTTTTTCAAATCGGTTGTCACATTAAACAAGGAGGAAAATTTAATGAGAAGACTAATTAACGACCCGTATGAAATAGTAGAGGAAATGTTACAAGGTTATGTTAAGGCATTTGGAAAACAAGTAAAGCTTCTTGAACACGACGGTCGCGTCGTAGTCAGTAAGAATGCTCCTAAAAAAGACAAAGTCGGCGTCATCGTTGGTGGTGGTTCCGGACATGAACCGTTGTTTTTAGGTTATGTCGGAGACGGATTTGCGGATGCTGCCGTCATCGGTAATATCAACACCTCTCCATCACCGGAACCTTGCTATAATTCTGTTAAGGCCGTAGATGCAGGAAAAGGCTGTATTTATCTTTATGGAAACTATGCCGGAGACGTCATGAATTTTGATATCGGAGCTGAAATGGCTGCTGAAGACGGAATTCGTGTTGAAACCGTATTGGTTACCGACGATGTCATTTCTTCAACGGATGTTGAAGGCAGAAGAGGCATCGCTGGGGACTTCTTTGTATTTAAAGTAGCCGCTGCCGCTGCCGAAGAAAGATTGGATCTTGACGGAGTCGTTGCTGCTGCTAAAAAAGCGAATGCAAACTGCGCTACGATGGGTGTAGCCTTGGGTGCAGCTGAACATCCGACCACCGGCAAAGAAATGTTTGAAATGGAATCGGGCGACATGGAAATCGGTATGGGTATCCATGGCGAACCTGGCGTAAGAAGAGGCAAAACAGAACCTGCAGATGCAGTCGTTAAAGAAATCATGGATGTTTTGGTTCCTGAACTGAAATTGGCTAAAGGCGATGAAGTATGCGTTTTGGTCAACAGCTTAGGCGCAACTCCGTTGATGGATTTGTTTGTTGCTTACCGCAAAGTTGCCGAAATCCTTGAAGAACTGGGTGTCGGCGTTCACAAGACATTTATCGGATCCTATGCATCCACAATGAACATGCCGGGATCATCGGTCACATTACTGAAAGTTGACGAAGAGTTGAAGAGATTTATCGACTATCCGACCAACGCTCCATATTTTGTTCAAATCTAGCGGTTTCGCTGGATTATCATAAACGTTTGACAGGAGAAACACCATGTACGAAAACACCTTATTAGGAAAAGCTTATTTTACAAGAGTCATCGTAGATATGGCAGCCATGGCTGAACGCGAGAGAGATTATCTCGCTCAACTAGATTCGCCTATTGGCGATGGCGACCACGGCATCAATCTTTCGATCGGATTTAGAGAAGTAACAAAGAAACTGCCGGAATGGGAGAATGAGAATTTAACTTCTTTATTCAAGAAAGTCGGCATGACTTTGTTGGGTAAGGTCGGAGGAGCAGCCGGACCTTTGTATGGCGGTTTCTTTATGAAATTTGGAGAAGCAGCAAACAATAAGGACGAAGTGACTTTTGAGGAGTTAGCCCTTATGTTTAAAAGTGGCGTAGAGTTAGTTGAGAGTCGTGGTAAGGCGGTCATTGCCGATAAGACGATGGTCGATACTTTGCGGCCGGCGTTGGATACTCTGTTGGCTGCTGTTGAGGCAAAGACCGAACCTTTGACAGCGTTTGAGCAATGTTTGAAAGCAGCCGAAAAAGGCAGAGACTCAACGATTCCGTTGATTGCCAAAAAGGGCAGAGCTGTTCGTCTTGGTGAAAGAGCTATTGGACATTTAGATCCAGGGTCAGCTTCTTCTTACATGATTTTGAATATTTTCTTCGATAATCTGAAAAAAGAATTGGCATAAACATCACTGCCCGAAAGGGCAGTGATATTTGATTTTACCATTTATGTGGTATGATAGTCTTGTTGATAAGGAGGGTTTTTATGAGAAAAAAAATCGTCGGGTCAAGTTGGAAGATGCATATAAACACAAAATCTGAAGTGGATACTCTTGCCACGGAAATCGTTGAGGGTGTAAAAAATATACATAATATTGACATGTTTTTGATACCTTCATTTCCATTGATCGATCATCTTGCCAACATTTTGGGCAATAGCAATATCGCATGGGGTGCCCAAAATATGGCATTTGTGGACTATGGAGCGTATACCGGGGAAGTACCTGCACCTACTCTGGCTGAGTTGGGGTGCACCTTTATTGAGTTAGGCCATGCTGAACGACGGGCTAATTTCAATGAAACCGACCATTATGTCAACAAGAAAGTAAAACTGTGTCTGAACTATAAAATGACGCCATTGGTTTGTGTTGGTGAAACCAAAGCAGAGAAGGACGATGGAGTCGGGAAAGTCCGGGTAAAAACTCAAGTGTTATGGACGCTGAATGGAATAAGATTTGAGGATGTTGATAAAATCATCTTCGCTTACGAACCGGTATGGGCCATCGGGCAAACCGAAGGTGCAAATGCCGATTATGTTGAAGATATGCATCAGTTCATCCGTGATGTCATTGCCAGTGAAGTTGGAAATGATATAGCACAAGCCGTACGTATTATCTATGGTGGCTCGGTAAAACTAGAAAGTGCATTTGAATTAATTAGTAAGAAAAATATCGACGGCTTGTTTACAGGCAGATTTGCCTTGACAGCCAAGAATTATATAGCTATCGCAGCGCTTGTTTCGAAACATGTTCAAGAAAAGGAAGGTAACTAACATGAAAATCGCTATCGGATGTGATCAATTTGCTTATGATTTGAAAATGATTGTGGTCAAGCACTTAGAAAGTAAAGGACATCAAATCGTTGATTACGGATGTAAAGAAGGAGAAGAAGTCCTTTATCCAAACGTAGCTCTTGCAGTTGCAGAAGATGTCGCTGCCGGAAAATTTGAGAGAGCTATCTTGATTTGTGGAACCGGAATCGGGATGTCGATCGTTGCCAACAAAGTCCCGGGAGTTCGTGCGGCATGTTGTCATGATGTATATTCAGCCCAACGTGCACGCAAAAGCAATGACGCTCACATCATGACATTGGGATCAGAAATCGTCGGTTATGCCTTAGCAAGAGAGTTGGTCGATGCCTGGATGGATTCCGAGTTTGCGGGGGGACGCTCAAAACCCAAAGTAGAACTGATTGACGAAATCGACAAGAAGTATAAAAACAAATAAAGACAAGACGAAAAAGCCGAAGACAAATAATTTCTTCGGCTTTTCTTATTTACTGTATGTATGCATCATTGCCTTTGGTATCCCAACAGACGATGGCCGGAAAGTTCTCGACTTCCAGTTTATATATCGCCTCAGGACCCAACTCTTCATAAGCAATGATCTCACTGTTCTTGACACATTTACCAAGCATCGCACCGGCACCACCGATCGCCACCAGGTATACCGCCTGGTTTTTTAACAAAGACTGCTTCACGTTTTCATTACGATAGCCTTTGGCAATGATCATCTTAAGACCCATCTCTAATAAGGTAGGGGTGTAAGCATCCATTCTTGATGCCGTCGTCGGACCGGCACTGCCGAAATTTTGACCCGGCGGTGTCGGAGATGGACCGACGTAATATAAAATCTGATTTTTGATATCAAAAGGTAAAAAACCTTTGTTATTCAAGTCTTCGATCATGCGCTTATGCGCCGCATCACGTGCTGTATAAATCGTACCGGTAATAAATACCAAATCACCGGCCAACAGTTGGTTGAGTTCATCTTGATTAAGCGGGGTTGAGATCTGGTTCATTTCAGCACCACCTTCGTATGTCTTGCCATGTGGCAATTAATATTGACGACCACCGGCATTGAAGCGATATGGGTAGGATAGTGTTCAATAAACACCCCCAACGCCGTCGTTTTTCCGCCCAGTCCCTGAGGACCGATGCCTAGATCGTTTATTTCTAATAGTAACTCTTTTTCCAGATTGGCATAACGCTCATCCGGATTTTCCTCACCGATTTCCCTGAATAACGCTTTTTTCGCAAGTACGGCCGCATAATCCATGGTACCACCGACACCGACTCCGATGATCAATGGCGGACAGGCATTAGGACCGGCATTTTTGACTGTGTCCAACACAAACTGTCGTACACCATTCAATCCCTCGGAAGGTTTGCACATCTTTAAGGCAGACATGTTTTCTGAACCAAAGCCTTTGGCCGCAACTTCAATGACGATTTCATCGCCATCAACGATGTCTGTATAAAGGATCGCAGGTGTGTTGTCTTTGGTGTTTTTACGATCAAAAATGGGATCATCCACGATCGATTTTCGTAAATAACCGACATCGTAAGCTTCACGCACACCTTGATTGACCGCATCCCTAAGAGAACCGTCAACGATTTGCACCTGTTGGCCGATCGTCATGCGTACCACGATCATTCCGGTATCCTGACACATAGGCAAGCGGTTTTCAGAAGCTGTATCACTGTTTTCCAAAAGGATCTTTAGGATATTCTTGGCAAGCCCGGCCTCTTCTTTATTCATATAAGCCTTAAGAGTTTCCTCCATTTTCGGACTGTATCTGTACTGAATCGACAAACACGCATCCTTGATGGCATCTTTAATCTTCTCGGCTGTAATCTTCTTGGTTTTCATCATCTTCACGCTCGCTTTGCTCTTTGTTTTTCTTCAACAACAACTTGCGACCCGGAATTCCCGGTTTAGTCATAGTTTTCGCATTTAAAATTAAATCTAACTCTATCGGATCAATCAAATTGCTCTCCAATAGAATCTCCTTCAACTTACGATTCTCAAATAAGGCTTGCTTAGCCAAACGGGATGCCGTAGCATAGCCGATATGAGGAGCAACGGCCGTAATGGTACCGATGGAAATATCCACAAGTTCCTGACAACGGTCCACATTGGCCTCAATACCATCGATGGCATTGACACGCAAGGTATAGCAGGCATTGGTCAATGTTTCCAAAGATTCAAATATCTTATAAAACAGTACCGGCTCAAAGACGTTGAGCTCTAGCTGTCCGGCTTCAGCGGCTTTCAATATGGTCAAATCATTACCGAAAACATTGAAACAAACCTGATTGACAACTTCCGCGATGACCGGATTGATCTTGCCGGGCATGATCGATGATCCCGGCTGACGTTCAGGAAAACGGATTTCCCCAAAACCGGTCTTTGGACCGGAGGCCATCAGACGCAAATCATTGGCCATCTTGGAAAGATTGACCGCCAACGTTTTTAATGAACTGGAAGCCCAGACAAAGGTATCGACATTGCGGGTAGAATCAACCAAATC
>PHAF01000045.1 GCA_002841605.1 Firmicutes bacterium HGW-Firmicutes-10
AAAAAACGTTATAATGAAATCAGAGGTGATTTCATGTCTATAAGTATCATTACCGATCAATTGAACCAAGATTTCGAGAAAGCTTGCGCCATTGCACGGCAACATGGATTCGATTTTGTTGAGATTCATTCATTATGGGGTAAAACCGTTGAGGACTTAAACTCAAGCGAAGTCAAAAAGGTCAAAGAAATTTTAAATAAGTATCAACTGAGAGTCAGTAATCTGGCTTCGACGATTTTCTTTATGGCCAAACTATATCCCAACGATACCATAACGTCTTTTAATGATAGTTTTTATGCGGTTAAAGGAAAAACGAAAGATCATCTTGATGCCGCCAAACGCGCATTGGATATTGCGGTCGCGCTTGACTCCCCTTCGATTCGGGCATTCCCGTTTCGTGCTCCGGAAAACCGGAAGATCATCGGTGTTTTGGATGATCAGCGGGAAATCATCGACAATTTAACAAGACTGATACCCTTCGCAAAAAATGCGAACAAAAAGGTTCTGATTGAAAACTGTCCTCATACCCATTTGCCCCGCGGTGAAATGACTCATTTTATCGTTAAGACCATCAACAGTCCTTGGTT
The DNA here is from genome assembly GCA_002841605.1 of Firmicutes bacterium HGW-Firmicutes-10. Lineage (GTDB taxonomy): Bacteria > Bacillota_I > Bacilli_A > Erysipelotrichales > Erysipelotrichaceae > UBA2227. The sequence continues at coordinate 588 of PHAF01000045.1, forward strand.
GGAGTTGTTATGGGATCCCGCTAACAGTGTTCGCGCCGATCAAAACCGGTTGGCTTCAATATATAAGAAGTTGACTATTTTAGAGGAAATGGAACTCATCGCATCATCGATTCGTCATATCCACGTCAAAGACTATAAGTATGTGGAGGGATTAGCGAAACCTTATCAGCATGTAGCCATCGGAAAGGGAGATTTACCCTATCCCGCCATCGTTGATTATATTAAAAAGAGTTTACATCCGCCTATGTTTTCACTTGAACCTGAAGTCGATGAAAACGAAACATTAGTAAGTATCGACTACTTCAAGTCCTTGCTCTGATTGTTTATACTCATCCATGATGGCACAACCGGCACTTGATCCGATGCGTGTCGCACCGGCTTCAATCATTGCAAACGCCGTAGCCAAATCACGGACACCACCGGCGGCTTTCACTTTGACATCAGATCCTGCATATTCCTTCATTAAACGAACATGTTCAACTGTAGCTCCACCGGTACCAAAGCCGGTGGATGTTTTTATATAATCCGGTTTCACGATGCGGGCAATGGAAGATAAAGCGATGATCTCACGCTCATCCAGATAACAGTTTTCAAAAATAACTTTACTGATAATGCCTTGTTCTTTACAAATATCAACGATCGCCCTCATCTCACGCTCGACAAAATTCCAGTTTCCGTTTTTTACTTCGGTCAGATTGACGACGTAGTCGATTTCATCACACCCGTCCTCAATCGCTTTTTGCGTCTCAAAAACCTTGGTTTCAATGGTTGTCTGTCCTAAAGGAAAACCGATGGCCGCCCCGACGTGAACATCGCTGTCCTTCAGTTTTTCTTTACAATACCGAACCTGAACCGAATTGATAGCTATCATCCGGAAATCATATCGCAAGCATTCTTCGATGACTTTGTCGATATCCGCGGATGATGCATAGGGTTTTAAAATCGTATGATCAAAATACTTATTCAATGGTTTACACAGTTTCATAATTCACCCCTCAATTAATGATACAAACACTAAATCCACGGGACCGGATACATTGACAGGGCCAAACTTTGCCGGAACAAACCAGGTGTCACCGCCATACAAAGGATGTCCTTCAATAAATCCCGAACCTTCGATACACGTCAGAAAGTAAAATTCTTCACGCTCAATATCCGCTTGATGCCACACATCATACCTACCGGCCGTATATACGTTGCGCTCATCATGAAACAAAGTGTACGTATATCCGCTCTTGATTTCTTTTGTTACTTCGACCGGTTGGGTATCCCCGTTGGGAATTTTTACATTATCCAGTACCTGTCGGATGTGTAGTGTCCTTTGGGTATTTGTGATGGGATCGATGCGATCATAGTCATACAAGCGATAAGTCAAGTCGGCATTCTGAGTGAATTCGATCAACAGAAATCCGGCACCGAAGGCATGCAAGGTGCCAAAAGGCACATCCACAAAATCTCCTTTTTTAACCCGGATCTTTCGAACCAGCTGATCCCAGTTTCCTTCATTCATTAACTCAAGAAATTCTTCCTTGGTTTTGGCATTATGACCCAAAACCATTTCGCCTTCTCCTTCGATGAAAAAGACGCCATCCGGTTTACCCTTTTTACCCTCATGTTTCATCGCATAATCATCATCCGGATGCAACTGAATGGACATTGGTGCGATCGGATTAGCTGATGCGGCCCTAACCGGCATTTCATCTTTCGAACATAAGAAAAGTTCGCGATTTTCTTTATAAAACTGTGATAACGGCATATTGGCTTCCGGTACCCAACAGTCCAAATGACCGGGCATCGCGATCACATGATAACATTCACCGATATTTGGTAAATCACTTTGATACCCGTATTTTTCTCTTAGACGGTTGCCACCCCAAATCCGATAATTGAATACCGGTTCGACTTTGTATATTTTACTCATATGACTTGCGATACACACATCGGGCATCGATATAGGTTGCGAAAACGTTCATTTGATCGTCCATCATGACGAAATCAGCAATCTTGCCTTTGCTTAGTGATCCATAACGATCATCGAGTCTAAGCAGTTTTGCAGGATTGACGCATGCCATTGATACAGCATCCGAAAGTGAACATCCGGTAAAGGCCATTACATTGCGCATGGCATCATTCATTCCTAAGGTCGAACCCGCTATCCTGCCGGATGTCTTTTCGAATGCCTTATTATCTTTGATGATGCACGGTAGTTTTCCAAACTCATACTCACCATCGCCTAGCCCTTTGCCCGGCATGGCATCGGTGATCAGAATGATTTGATCCTTCCCTAAAACTTTATAAGTTAATTTGATGACATCTTCATCGATGTGGTATCCATCAACAATCAGTTCTTTGAAAGTATTGTCATCAAGCAGTGCCGCCGTGACCATACCCGGATTGCGATGAGTATGCTGACTCATGGCATTGTATAAATGCGTAAATCCGGAAACACCCCACATCAGCGCTTCCGTTGTTTGTTTGCTTGTGGCATTGCTGTGAGCAAGCATGACCACCACATCCTGCTCAACACAGGCTTCGATAAATTCTTTTGCACCTTCAAGTTCCGGTGCCATGGTAATCATGCGTAAGCGATGATTGGTCAGTTCGACATTTTCGACCAATTCTTCTACGGAGGGTTTTCTCAGGTATCGAGGATCCATCATCGCATGAAACTTCTCGTTCATGTGAGGTCCTTCCAAATGAACACCCAGCCAGCGTGGAGCATTCAATTCAGGTAAATCCCCGAATTTTTTGAGTAATTCTTTCTCTTTTTCCCTAATTAATACCATGGTCGAAGCACAAAAACCGGTAACTCCTTCCATCAGAAAGCGCTGACCGACAATCTTCATTTTTTCTTCATCGACATCGATAAAATCAACACCCATCGCACCGTGGGTGTGAATGTCCAACATGCCCGGAACGATCGTCATATCATCTTCAATGATGATTTCCGTATCTTCCTGAGCAAAAAGGCTTTTCACTTCCCCATCATCCATGTCTGCGACTTTTTCTACCAATCCGTCCTTTAAAACCAGATAACCTTCTTGGATGTCAAGACCATCACCACTAACGATGCGCTTCGCCTTGATGATCGTATATGCCATACACAACCTCCCTAGAATTGCTTTCTATTTTCCTCTTGCCTCTTTTACCGCTGCCACAAATTTTTTGGCATTTTCGGTAATCAAATCAAGATATCCTTCCGAAGAAACTTTTTTCATATCCACAAGCTGACTGCCAATGCCCACCGCATCGGCTGAAGCCCGAATGAAATCCCCTAAATTATGAAGGTCGATCCCACCGGTAACGACCATGGGGATCGCAGGCAAGGGTGCCCGAATGTTTTTGATATAAGATGGCCCTAAATTGGCCGCAGGAAATATTTTCACCATATCCGCGCCCCATTGAACCGCATGAAAAATTTCGGTCGGGGAGTAACAGCCGGGAATTGACAGTACACCTTGTTCTTTACTATATTTTACCACTTCTTCACTAAGAATCGGCGAAAATATGAAAGTTGCGCCACTTTCAATCGCCCGTCTCGCACTTTCTACCGAAACAACGGTCCCGGCACCCAAGGCAATGTCATCAAAAGCATTCCTGCACGCGGCTATGGCTTCAAATCCTCCGTCATTTTCGACTGTGATTTCAATCCCGATGATCCCGCCGGCGATAAGTGCTTTGACAACCGGTATGATATTGTCTTTATTTGCATGACGGATGACCGCAATAACTCCGCCTTCAAGCAGTTTTTCTTTAATGTCCATGTTCATCCTCCTTAAAAGTCAGCAGTCGTCGCGGATTGTGAATGAGAAGATCTTCAAGAATCTTTTGGCCATCCAAATCGCGTAACGAACATTCTTTTAGCAAATTTTCAGCAAACGTTGTGAGAATATAATCCAATCCCAACTCACCGCCATATCCCTTAAAGTAGTCTTGGCGGGCATAATCTCCGCTGATCATTATATGGGTATGCAAGTTTTGTTTGGCCAATCGGCAGATAAAATCGATGGCCCTCTGTTGAGTGGCGTATTTCTTTTTCGGTAAGGAATCATAACCTAAATAAGCACCCCGGCGGATGCATTGTAAATGCACGTCAAAATCATCCAGTTGATCCAAATGTCCGATAAGAACTTTTGTCAGATCGACTCCCATCGCTTCAAATTCGTCCAATTGTTCCTTCGCCATGCTCCCTGCTTGTGTGTGGGTGGTGATTGGGATTCCGGTAGCAAGATGTGCCAATGACACAGCTTTGATTCCGATAAGTTCCCAGGGGTGAATGATATCTTGACTGGTACCGATCTTCAAAATGCCCGGGGATATCCCGGTGTCATTGACACCTTCACGGATTTCTTTAATCAACTGTTTTGCGATTTCTTGTGGATCTTGATTTTCCAGAAATGCCCGGTTATATGTTCCTTTGTTAAATCCTCCGGTTGCCACGATATATACACCCGTCTTCTTCGACAGTTCTTTCAGTTTTTCAACATTCCGGCCATAATCCATCGTCGTTACTTCAACGATACAATTTCCTCCCAATGCTTTAAAAAGATTCAAGTCCACGGATATTTTTTCAATATCGGTCAACGCCATCTTCTCATTTTCAGCAATGACTTTTTCGGTCGCCGTCGTAAACAAATGTTCGTGACCGTAGGTTTTCTTTAACTGAGCAGGATCGATCCACCCTGTGACTGTCCTGATTTTGTCTTTCATTATCCCTCCAAAATTGCGCCATATCCGCGCAGTTTCTGTTGTAATGCATCGATATTGATATCGATTGGACGGCATTGATTTTCTACCGCCAGACTGGCCGCAATACCGGCTGCCTGACCCATTCCCATACACTGGCCCATACTGCGTACGGAAGCGTGAGCATCATGGGTAGCGGATAAGCATCTTCCTGCGACCAATAGATTGATGCTGTCCTTGGGAATCAAACTGCGATAGGGTACCTGGTAGGTTTCTCCATCAACAAGATATTCCCACTTGGTCCCTGCCTGATTGTGATGGTCTTCGATCGGTGCACCGCATAAAACGATGACATCATCAAATTTACGGGCTTCAAGTACGTCTTCTTTGGTCAGTGTGTATTCCCCGATGATCCGACGCGTTTCACGAATACCGATCTGTGTCGAGAAGTTTAAAAATACTGAGTTCTCATAGCCGGGCAGATAATTTTTCATAAAACGGAAATACTCCAAGGCTTGTCTGCGACCGAGAATTTCGGCTTTGGATAGTTCGATGATGTTGGTAGGATCGGGTATGGCCAAGCGTACCATGTTGGTTGCCATAACACCGGGAAGTGTGGTTATATGTACACTGCCTTCTTCACGGGGCAAATGATACTTTCCGCTTTGATTGGCTTCTTTCATCCAGTCCCACATCTGATTTTTGGTGAATGTCTTGGTTTTCTGCTCATCGACATTGCCTACCCGAAAGGTCGTTGTTAGTGATTGAACGGGAATGTGACTGCCGATGCCGTCATACGGATATCCGGCAAGAGCCGTAACATCCGCGTCTCCGGAGGCATCGATGAACACATCTGCTTCAATGAGCGTGAATCCTGATTTATTGACGACGATCACGCCTTTGATTTTTCTGTCTTCCATCACGACATCTGCCACAAAACTGTGCAACAAAATATCCACATTTGCTTCCGTCATCAATTCTTCCCATACGACTTTGAGTATTTCGGGATCATAAGTGACCCCGGTTCCGGCGCCGTAGGTATTGGGTCGCAATAACATGGCATTGCGCTCTTTCAGTTTATCTAAAAGCAGGTCCGGGATACCCCCGATTACTTTCTTGTTTTTGCTTCCGGGAATGTAAAATCCGTAAAAAGTATCCAAGATCGTCGTACTGGTACCGCCTAAAAATCCATAGCGTTCCACCAGCAGGGTTTTACGTCCTTCTTTACCTGAAGCAATGGCAGCCATCGATCCGGCACTACCTGAACCAATGATCAAAACTTCAGTTTTCATTATGTTTGTAATTTGTTTTTCGAAATTCATTGCGCTGTCCATCCTCCATCGACCGGCAGATTGATTCCGGTCACAAAATCGGCGTCGCTATCCGCTAAAAATCTTGCGGCTAAAGCGATGGACATCGGGTTGCCAAGCTTATGACGTCCGTGATAAATGGGTTGTTTTTCATCTATATAAGCAAAAATATCTTCATTGCTCTGCGCGCGCTGAGTCATGTTGGTTTCGATCAGACCCGGAGATATGACATTGACGCGAATATTGTTTTTCGCATAGGCCATGGCCATTGAACGCGACATCCCGATGATCGCTGCTTTTGAGGCCGCATAGGTCACCGTTGAAAACATCTCATTGCCACCGACCATGCCCAATACTGAACCGGTATTGATAATATTGCCACCGTTTTGTTTGAGCATCTGGATAACTGCGTATTTTGACACCAGAAATTGTGATGTTAGATTAAGTTCAATGGTTTTCTGATAAGCTTCCAAAGATACGGTATGAATCGGTCCATCACCGAACCGCCGGCCGCTACCACCGATGATATTGAAGAGAACATCGATTTTTCCAAAATCAGCAACTATTTTCTCTATCGTCGCTTTAACTTGCTCTTCTAGAGTACAGTCCGCTTGATAGTAATGAAATGAATCATATTTTTGCTTCGTTTCCATGACTAAAGAATCATCTGATGACTTAATATCGATCCCGATGACAGTGTCGTGGTTTTTGGCGAATACTTCAATGGATGCTAATCCGATCCCGCCTAAAGCACCCGTGATGACAACGATTCTTGGCATCATAAAATGCGGCTTACGCGACGGCGGTAGTCATTGTATGTATCTTCGAAGAGCTGGCGGGAAGCCTCTTTTCCAACAAATACCGGACTTGTCAAGACATATGGAGGTTGGCCGGCCTGTGTCAGCAACTCAGCTACTCGCACTTTGATCAAGTTGACGATTAATGTGTTGGCGATGGTCGATGTCGGTCCGACCGGGGTAACTAAATCAGGCACACGGACGACCGCATCACCCATCGGTACGCAGGTATCGATCAAGATATCTGCAACATCGATCAGTTTTTTACCCGTGGAATGTTTATGCGGTGTCAGTTTACAGTTCTCTACTGCTGTTATCGCGATAACTTTCATGCCGCGCTTTTTCGCTCCCATGGCCATCTCTACGACGACATTACCTACACCACTGGTTGAGAAAAGCAAAAAGACATCTTGCGGTTTGAAGATGAAATTATTGAGGATCTGCTCTGCTAGTCCTTCGACGTTTTCGATAAACATCGCCTGACGCTGACCGTTGGCACCGACGACCTGGTTGTGAAATGTCATCGACAGTTCGACGATGGTATGAAAACCCGGGAAACTTCCGTAACGCGGGAAAACTTCTTCGACAGCCATTCGGGAATGTCCGGATCCATAGACATGGACCAGACCCTCGCTGGCGATGCAATTTGCAAAGATTTGGGAAACCTCCTCAATGGTTTTCATTTGAGTGGTCGTGATGTCACTGATGATTTTGTTGGTTGCGGCTATATAGTCGCTATATACTTGATTCATAAATTCTCCTTTCAAGAATAGATTGAATTAGCTATCATTTTCAATCATATTCTATCATTTTCTATCATCGATGTCATGTATTTGACTCAAAAGAAAAACCTTCTTGCGAAGGTTAGACTTTGATGAAATCCGGGTATTCGATCCCGAAAGTTTCGACTGTTGCTTTTTGGATCCGTTGATCTTCCATCGGGCGATCACGGAAACTTTTGACCTTAACGATCCGGTCTGCTTCTTCCATGCCATAAATCACTTGACCAAAGGATGCGTACTGGCCATCCAAATGAGGGGAGTCAGCAACCATCAAAAAGAACTGCGATCCGGCACTGTTGGGCATTGAAGAGCGTGCCATCGAAATGACACCGCGTTTGTGTTTCAAATCATTTTTAAATCCGTTGGAAGTAAACTCTCCTTTGATGGAATAGCCGGGATTACCCATTCCGGTACCCGTTGGGCAACCACCCTGAATCATAAAGTTTGGAATGACACGATGGAAAATCAGACCGTCGTAATATCCTTTTGATACCAAAGATATAAAGTTGTTGACGGTATTGGGTGCTACTTCGGGAAAAAGTTCGATTTTGATCTCGTTACCGTTTTCCATAGTTAATGTGACGATAGGGTTCATAAGTCCTCCTTCTATAGAAAGGCACAATCATCGATTGTGCCATCAAGCTTATTCTGAAATGGGTTCAAACATGTCTTTGCTTACGCCGCAAAGAGGGCACATCCAATCATCAGGGATATCTTCAAACGATGTTCCCGGAGCAATTCCGCTATCCGGATCACCGATAGCCGGATCATAGATGTATTCACAAGCCAAACATTGATATTTCATATATACAGTTCCTTTCTTATTTTCTATCTAAAGTATACCAAATCCCGTCATCTTTTCAATGACAATCGAATAATTAATCGGTTTTGACCTCGGATTGAACGACTTCGGTTTCTTTATGTTGCTTATACAAGATGATTTTTTTGTTGCGATGCAATCCGTTAAGAATGGCCAATGTGATTGGGAATCCAAACAAACCGGCAACCCCGAACAGTTGTAATCCAATGTACATTGCAAACAAAGTGAGCAACGGATGCAACCCGACTTGATCTCCGATGATCTTTGGTTCAATGATATTCCGGATAACCGTTACAATCAGATAAATGATCAACAACCCAAAGCCTAATCGTGAATCCCCTTCCAAGAAAGTAAATATCATCCACGGTATCATGACCCCACCGGTGCCGGCGACGGGAAGAATGTCAAAGATGGCTATCAAAAAGGCGACGACGATGGCGGATTCGATCCCTAAGATTGAAAATCCGATAGTCAACTCCACAAAAGTGATCGACATGATCATCAGATATGATTTTGCGTATTTATGTAAAGTCGAAACCAGAAACAGTTGTGCTTCTATAAGCAGACTTCGTTTGCTTGGTGATATCTGATCGAGCAAGAAATTTACGATCAGCTGATAGTCCATGGCTATAAAAAAGGATGAGATGACGGTCAACAGAAATCCGACCAAAAACAGCGGGACTTTGGACGCAATGTTTGTTATATAAGAAACACTTCCCACGGAAATCGATGTGATCAAATTTCCCAGTGATTCGAGTATCTGTTGGGAGTATATGCGGACTTGTTCAACCAGCATAGGGTCGATTTGCGAAGCGAGTTCTTCTAAATTATTCAATGCATTTGAAAGCCAGGGGACCAGCACATTGTTATACAACTGCGGAATTTCCTGGAAGAAATCTTTCAGGTATAAGAATACTTCAATACCCAAGAAAATCGTAAGTGCCAGTAAGAGCAAGTAAAAGACACCGATGACAATCAGTGCGGCCACTTTATTGGGGAGTTTCAGCTTATTAGTTAATGAGCGGATAAGCGGTTTAAAGGCAAAGGCAATGATAAAACCCAAGACAAATGGAAATATCAGAGGTATAAAATATTTGAATGTCACATAAACCAAGCCTAAAATGACAGCTAAATAGGCAGCTTCAACCAGAAATTTCTGTTTTCGTTTGATGTCCATAATTCCTCCCTCAAGGCACTATCAGTATATCATATTCAGGGGGTACGATTGAATATTGTCTGTGAAAACCGTATAATGTACTTATGAAATTGTGTACAGAGGTTAATCTCAATGTCGAAAAAAGTATTATTGATCGTAAATCCAAAAGCCGGTAAGCTTAAATCCCGCAACCGTCTTTTTTCATTGGTAAAACAGATTTCGCTTCGTGCGGATGTTTGTAACATGGTCATGACCCGGCGTCCGGCGGATGCAACAGCCATCGTCGAGAAAAATCACAGCAAATATGATATCATCGCTTGTTTAGGCGGGGATGGAACGTTGAATGAAGTCATCACCGGTATCATGAATGTTCAGTCAGATGTTTCGTTGGGGTTTATCCCGGCGGGTACGACCAATGATTTTGCGCGCAGCCATCAGATGGTACGCAATATCCGTCAGTCCGCGGATGATATTATGGCCGGCGCAGTCGTTGCTTTGGATCTCGGCCAGTTTGAAAACAGTTATTTCACTTATATCGCATCGATTGGTGCCTTTACCGCAGTTTCATACAAAACTCCTCAAATTGCCAAAAATGCTTTTGGATATGGTGCTTATCTGCTTTTTTCTATCGGTCATTTTTCATCGTTGCGTAAACATCAAGTCACGATCAAGTCCAATGGTGAATCCGTCGTTGAAGATGTGATTTTTCTTGCCATCACAAATTCGACCTCAGTGGCAGGCATGCTAAAGTATCCGAAAAATGAAGTGCGCACGGATGATGGATTGTTGGAGTTGCTGATTATTCGATATCCAAAGAATATTTATCAGTGGTTTGAAATCGTCATTGAACTGACAAAGGGTAATTATCATCATCCGCTGATCGAAATGCGTTCGCTTTCATCGGTCACGATTGAGTCCTCGGAAGCACTTAACTGGTGTTTGGATGGGGAATTTGGCGGTGCATACAAAAAGGCAGCCATTCAATGTCTGCCCAAAAAAGTTAATTTGATCCTCAATAAGCCTTCTCAATAACCAACCAGCTCCGCTCCACCGTAATCACTGACATATGTTTTTCCTTGATATTTTACCGTGATCCTTGCGCCTAATCCTTCTTTGATAACACCACTCATAGCACCGAGTTGCGGTGCTTTTAATTCGCCTGCATCATCGAAATGCACGAGGACCTCACACACATCTTTCCCTTTTTTCAGTTCAAATGAGTACCCACCGTCAAACTTCCAAATATTTTCATCCTTATATCCATTGTAAGTAGCAAAGCGATGTTCTTTGCCATCGATGATCAGATTAGCGATCACACCGTTGAAAGAAAGACCTAAAAACGGTATTTTGGCCACACTGGCCATAAAGCGCACGGATGGGTCATCGAAATGATTGGCTTGTACCCAGAGATATCGTTTGGGAAATGAAGTACCCCAATCCTTCTCGAGATAACCCCGGTCATTTTGAAACGTCCAAAGTGTCTCGTTGACGGTCAATGTTCCATTAACAGAGTGGTCCATACTGATGACTCCGTGATTGCATTCCATATTGGGAATGTAGGCAAAGGGTCCCATGATGGTTGGCGAATAAAGGGTGTGTTTGATTTCTTCAAAAGGTCCATAATTCAATTTTCCCTTGATAACGATTTTTTCATTTCGTAAGTCGATCGAAATCCCAGTCTCGCTAAAAATATTCATTGCGATTCGTACGCGAAACGGTTTCTCATCGGATGAGAATTCACTGATGTCAAAACGGAAATAATGGGTTTGTATGGCGGGAGCAATGATCACTTGGATAAAGGCGTGTTCATCACCTTTTTTCAAACTTACTCCCGGAATAAAACTGATGGTTTGTTGAAGTGGTTCACACACCTGTTTAAAATACCACCCTTCAAAATAGCGGTCTTTTCGTTTGCTTCCTTGAAATAATATCGGCTTTTTCATCAAACATCCCTCATTCTTTATTTACAATTATACCTCAGTTATTTTCATCTGTGCTATAATATACTCAGTTAAAGGGGGTGCTTTTATGGCCTATCATGATCCTAACACTCAATTGTATCGCAGTAAGGATGGCGCTGTTTTGGGTGGCGTTTGTTCAGGTATTTCGGAGCGTTTTAAAATCGACGTTTCATTGGTTCGAATTCTGTTTCTGTTGGCATTGTTTGGGGTTACCATTGGATTTTGGGTTTATGTAGTTCTTTGGATCGTCCTACCAGAAAAATCAGAAGTAAGATAAACAAGGAGGTTATTTATGAAAAAAAGAAATATCGTATTAACCGTTGCGGCACTTACGGTTGCGGCCGGTGCCGGAGCGATTGCTTACAATGTCGTTACCACTCAAAAGCAAATGAAGGGATATGACAAAAAAGTCAGTTTCAAAGGTGAGGCAGTCAAGTTTGAAGATACCTTTGATTCAGCTTCTTATGCTGTCAACTATTCCGGATTGCACATGGACTTTACCAAGGCCACGCTTAAAAACAATATGGGTCAATTGGCCTTGTTTGGAAACTTTTCGGGAATCGATATCGTCGTTCCGAAGGGCTGGCGTGTCATTGCCAATGGGGTCAATCATGGTTCAGGCATTAATAATGCCTGCGCGAATCTGTTAAGTGATGATCAGCCGGTGTTGTTTGTTACTTACAACATGAAACTGTCCGGTCTCAATATCCGCAGTGAAAAAGAAGAAGTCATCGAAATCGAAGAGCAAAATGCATAAAGGCCTTACGGCCTTTCAGACTGTCGACAAAGTAAGTCGGCAGTTTTTTTATGTTTTGAGCACGAAAGACCTCATGTTAAAATAGAAGTATCAAGAGGGCTCGCCAATGA
>PHAF01000046.1 GCA_002841605.1 Firmicutes bacterium HGW-Firmicutes-10
CCGTCACTTCTCCCGCCGAAGCACGTTTTAGTGCATCCAGAGCAACCAAAACTTCCATGTAGCTCTCCGAAACCGGGTTGCACGTTGACTGAACCAAAAACACATGCTTACCACGAACCGACTCTTCCGGTTCAACGATTATTTCACCATCGGCGAAGTGCTTGACCGCACATTTCCCTCTTGCCAGTCCAAGATATCCACAAATCTCATCAGTCAAGTCAATGCTTGTAGTCAAAGCGAATACGATTGTGTCTTTTACCATGTTGTTACCTCTTATTTATTTTTATATTTAAACCCGTAATTTACCTTGTTTTCCTGGCGTGCACGACCGATCGCCATTTCACCGTCTTCAACATCCATATTGGCTGTCGTACCTGCGGCAACGACCGCATCTTTTCCGATGGTTATCGGAGCGATCAAATTGACGTTACTGCCGATAAATGCCCCATCTTTGACGATTGTTTTAAACTTATTTTTGCCGTCATAGTTGACCGTTACGACACCACACCCCAAATTAACCTTGCTTCCGATATCGGCGTCACCAATGTAGGTCAAATGCGCACAACGGCTATCAAAACCGATACAAGAATTTTTAAACTCCACAAAGTTGCCAATCCGGTTTTTTGACTCAACCACTGTTCCGTTGCGTAAATGTGCAAAAGGTCCCACCTTCACGTAATCGTGTATCCGGCTATCCGTGATACGTGAACTGTCTATCGTATTAAAATTACCAATGATACTGCTCACAATAAAGGTCTGAGGTAAAATCGTATTGGATTTACCTATGACAGATCCTTTTTGCACATATACATTGGGGTAAAGTATCGTATCTTCACCAATGACCACATCCTCCTCAATATAAGTCGATGTTGGGTCGATGAAAGTAACACCGTTTTTCATCAATTCTGTATTGATTCGATTTTGTAACCAAGCGGTCGCTTTGGCTAAATCGATGCGATCATTGATCCCCATAACTTCATTAACATCCGACACAGGCAAACCTTGAATATCATAACCGTTATGACTGAAAATTTCAATCAGGTCCGTAATATAATACTCATTTTGAACGTTGTCATTGGAAATATCATTTAAATGTTTAAAGAGCAGATCGTTATCAACACAGTAAATGCCTGTATTGATTTCCTTGATGTTACGTTGTTGATCATTACAATCCTTAAACTCAACGATCTTGACAACATTTCCAAGTTCATCACGAACGATACGGCCGTATTGCCCAGGATCATCTAGAATAGCAGTCAAAACAGTAAGTGCTTTACCTTGGTTGACTTCAAATAGTTTGCTCATAGTCTCAATTTGAACCAACGGACAATCTCCATAAAGGATTAAGGTCTGACCGCCGACATCTTTCAATTCTTGAGCCTGCATAACCGCATGACCTGTTCCCAGTTGCGGTTGTTGCATCGCGTAAGTTACTCGCTGTTGCAAATATGATTCAATCTGATCCGACTGATGACCCACAACAACTACGATGTTGTCAACTTTCAACCTTTCGAGGCGGCTGATAACATGTCCGATCATCGGTTTTCCTAATACTTCATGCATGACTTTGTTAATTGAAGACTTCATGCGTGTGCCTTTACCGGCAGCTAATACAATCGCGGATTTCATAAGCATCCCTCCTTCTCTATTTTATCAAAAAATCGGTTGAAAAGATTGCCTCAACCGATAATTCTTGTTTTTTTAACAAACGGATATTTAAAGACGAAAGCATCCACTGCCCGATTTACCAGTTCCTCGTTTTGAGTGATTCCATAAATGACAGAACCGCTACCCGTCATTGCTGCACAATCAAATCCGAAACTCAGTAATTCATTAACAATTTTTTCAATCTGAGGATTAACTCGAATAGCCTCTTGTTGAAGCCGGTTAAATACAGAATTGCACATTGCTGAATAATCATCATTTTCTAAAGCGTTGACCATAGACTCAAAGGTATCACCTTTGACATTGCTTACTTTAAACTGTTCAAACAATGCTTTCGTACTTATCCCAAACTTGGGTTTGATTAGAAATAAATAGAAATCCAGCTTTCTATTTATAGGTGTTACGATTTCACCGATTCCCTCAACTTTTGCTGATTTCTCAAACAAACAAAACGGTACATCAGCTCCGACCAGAATAGCCAAATCAATCATCTGTTGATCAGTTAAGTTAAGCTGATACATCTGATTAAAAATCCGGATAACAGCTGCTCCATCGGTACTTCCACCTGCCAAACCCGCCTGAGCCGGGATGTTTTTTACCAATCGAATATGATGATGGTCTTGAATCGCAAATGATTTCTTCATTAGATGATATGCCTTAATGACAGTATTACGTTCATCGACAGGTATATACGCTTTGTCGCATTCCATCGTCGTCTCTTCTGCAACCGTGATTTCCAAAACATCAAAAAGATCGATAGGAATCATGACCATTTCCAAATCATGATATCCATCCAATCGCTTGCGCACCACATCGAGGTAGAGATTAATTTTTGCGTAAGCCTTCATTTTCATAGAGAACCTCATATAAGCGGATAAAATCACTCAAATCACATGTTTCTGCTCTGCGTGAAGGATCGATCAAACTCTGATTCAATGCCTCAACAGCATGATTGCGATCTTTCAGATATTCCGTAAGATTATTACTAAGTGTTTTACGGCGCTGTTTAAAACATGCTTTGATTAGTTTGAAAAATTGATCCTGGTTCTTAATGTTATGCTTATTTTTCGGTGTAAATCGGATCACTGCCGAATCGACTTTTGGCATGGGCAAGAATACTTGCTTCGGCACATTGAGCACCAGTTGCACGTTGAACAAGTATTGGACGATGACACTCAGAGCATTGTAATCTTTGGTTGAGGGCTTAGCACTGAATCGAAGCGCTACTTCCTTCTGCATCATCACGGTAATGCTGTCTGGTAGCACTGGGCTTTCAAACAACTGAAACAGGATCGGAGTGGTGATATAATAAGGCAGATTAGCACATACTGCCACCGAATATCCGGCAGCCTTTTGTTTAGCAATCCATGTCGTACTGTCAAACTGCAAGAAATCCTGATGAATGACTTCTAAATTCTCAAAATGACCGACCGTCTTTTTCAAAATCTCGATCATATGATCATCGATTTCAATAGAAATCACTTTTTTAGCCTTATAACACAGATATTCCGTCAATCCACCCAACCCCGGACCAATTTCCATGACTGCTGTATTCTGATCTACTTGTGCCAAATCCGAAATCTTGTCCACAACACTTGGATCGATGATGAAATTCTGACCAAACGTTTTATTCGCTCCTCGATCAAACTCTTCCAAAATCTGTTTCGTTTTGCTCAAACTGGCAATAGGCTTGCTCATAATTTCCCCCCGATTTCATTTTTAGTCAATCCGCACATATTCAAATATTGATAAAGTGTTTTGGCATTGCCATATGGCAAGCCAAATAACCTGCAAACTTCTTCTCTGCGCAATTTGCTATCCGAAAGTCCCGTCAAACCTAAATCTAAAAACTCATGCCATGAAATGCTTTTTGTTTGGTGATTAAAACTTACGACTTTAAGCAATGCTTCCCTAATGTCTTCACTGCTGGCATGCTCGATTCCAACTTTTCCTTTATGCCGAGACTGCTTATTACTTAATGTGGCATGTTTGCATCCACCGATTCTTTGCATGATTTTTTTACGGATTTGATCGCCTGGAGTATCAGGATCGGTAAAAATAATGACTCCTCGCAACTTATGAAGTTGTTCGATAAAATCCAATAACTCTTTGCTTATATGCGTTCCATGAGTTACCAGAGTATCCGCTTCGACTGCTTTATTCACAGCATCCTGATCGTGAATCCCCTCAACAATGATTACTTCTTGAATTTTCATAGTTTCACCGCTTCTATTATACCATAAATGACTAAAAGCGACTTTCGTCGCCCTAGTTTACTTTACAAATTCGTTGTCCCATTGAATTCTTAGTATATTCCGCAAAACCGATGATTGTCGCTCGCGGATACATGGTCGATAATTCACGCACTGCGTTAATTTTCGTTTCCGTACCTACGAATAAATCCAATTTACGTCCGCTGACGCCGCGATCCAGAATGATGGCCTTAAACGGCACCCCGGGGTTTAACCCCATTCCGGAAAATTTATGATTGAAAATCTCGACAATGGTGCACAGGGGAAGACTGCTGCTTGATGCAAGGACATAATATCCTTCATACAAAATGCCGTCTTGCCAGGTTCCATCCATTTGACGAACAGCTGTGTTGCTTGAGACCATGACACCGGAAGCCGTATAGGACTCTCCGTTTTCATTAGGTTTGCAACCTCCACAATCTGCTCCATACCGGGTGATCCGGCTAGGAAAGAACATTGCCCCGCGTTGAGGTTTGGCTCCGTACTGATAAACAATCGGAGTTGAGGGAATCAGTTGTTCTGATCCAGGGATTAATTCTTTTGATAATAAGTTTCCAAATTGATCGTAAGCCAACATGTAACGCTTTTGCTCGAGCTTCGGCGTACCGTTGTCTACTTTTGCCGCAAGCCAAGAGACACCACCGGAAACGGTCGGCCCTTGTCTATATACGGTCTTCGGATTTGCGAGTTTGACCTCTTCAGTCACTTCTTCGATTTTATATGGCTGACGCATGATCGCATTGGCAGGTGTTAACGTCTGCAAAACAATTTGCATATCAGACTCTGTAATCGATGAAGTACATGATGTAAGGACGATAACTAAGATAATGCCAACAAACCCTTTCGTTCGTTTGAACATTTACTAGTTCTCCTTTCTTCAAGGACGTTCGAATAATACCACAAATAGAAACTTTTGTCTAACACAACTGCTCAAAAAGGCACTATTTAAGCCATGTAAGCGCTATTTGACACAACATTTTCAAGTATTTGAGAACAATCGGACATAATTCTCCGCCACTTTTTCCATCAGATTTTCAGGTTCTATTTCTCTTAATCGGGCGATTTCCAATCCTACCAACTCAACCATTGCAGGCTCATTTCGCTTACCGCGAAAAGGATGCGGCGTTAAGTAAGGACAATCCGTCTCTGTCAGTAACCACTCAATTCCAACGGCTTTTGCGACCTCTTTAGGCACATGTGCATTCTTGAAAGTGACTGGTCCACCCAACGAAATATACATGCCACACTTTATATATTCAAATGCCATCTCTACACTTCCGCTATAGCAATGCATGATTCCGCCTTTAATTGGGCGGTGCATCTTAAGTATGTCCAAGGTATCCTGAGCAGAATCGCGCATGTGAATAATGATGGGAACCTCGTAACGGTTAGCCAATTCAATCTGTCGTATGAATACCGCTTTTTGTTCATCTTTGTTATCTTTGTGCCAATAATAATCCAATCCAATCTCTCCGATAGCCTTCAACTTTCCATCCTTTAAAAACTTTTCCAACGTCTCAAACCCATCATCCGGAATTTTATCCAAATCCGAAGGATGAAATCCAAAAGCTACATCAAACATTCCATATTCATTATTTAGTGCAATGGCTTTCTCTGTCTCTTCGTCCGTCAAAGTAACGATCATGATTCGCGCAACATTTCGTTTTTTCGCATTCGCTATGATCTGCGGTAGATCCTGATCATACTCTTGATACGCCAAATGTGCATGAGAATCGATCCAACCTACTTTTGCCATACACTGCTACCGGCAATGACATCATGAATTGAGCCATGCTCATCTCTTACCAACATATATATTCCATTGATTACTGTTAAAAATGCCAATGGTCCGGTAACGGATACTGCTTTTATAAAACTACGCAACAAAATCGTCCAAATATCCACTTCGCCATGCGGTCTAAGTCCCAACACTTCCAAACCAACGATTTTCTTTCCCAGAGTTGTCTGAAAGAGATACATGCTCAATACTTCATAGAAGAAAAACAAGGTGATTCCTATGGCTGAAATCGCAAAAAGACCTCTAAAAACCCTTATGATTGGAATCAAACTAATGATCAGCCTTAATATTCCAAATAAAATCGTTAAAATTAAGGTCGGGACGGATATAACCAGTCCATCAATGATGAATGCGATGAGTCGCTTAATTGCAAGTTCCATATAATTCCTACTTTCCAAGACAGAATCGTCCAAATATTTCATCCAACAGCTTTGGTTGGTTCTGATTGTTTAAAATTGCTTTCAACGACTCATAAGCCGCCTGCAAATCGATGGTGATAACATCAACTTCCAACCCGCTTTCTATCGCCGAAATCGCAGATTCCATTGACTGATAAGCAGCCATAGCTAATCCGATTTGACGCTGATTGCTTAATGTCGGTTCCTTTAAGGCCACCTGATGATGAGCAAACAACTCTTCGATCGCATCGACCAACGGACCAATATCCTGATTCAGTGCACTTATGTATAAACCGTCATCCATTTTCTTGATGTCTGATTTGTTATACACGATGATACGTGATTTATCCTTTGTCAGATCAAGAAGCTGATGATCATACTCATCTTCGTCTGCCGAAGCATCCAAGACCAAAATGACTAAATCCGCCTCTTGCATAGCTTGTTTCGTTTTATTGATCCCAATCATTTCCACCCGATCTTCTGTATCGCGAAGTCCAGCCGTATCGATAAGATGCAGCGTCACATTCTTCAAACGTATCCAACCTTCAACCAAATCGCGTGTAGTCCCCGCCACTTCAGTAACGATGGCTTTTTCCTCTTCCAATAAAGCATTCAAAAGACTCGATTTACCGACATTGGGTTTGCCCAAAATAACCGTTTTTACTCCTTCACGAACGATTTTCCCGCTTTTAAAACGGTCGATGATCGTTTTAAGGTCATTCAGCCATTTTTTCGTCTTTGGATAAATATCCTGCTCGGTCAATTGAACGATATCTTCATATTCCGGATAATCGATATTTACCTCGATATGAGCGATGATCGACAACAAATCATCAAGTAATGGCTGAAGTAATTTTGAGATGCTGCCTCTGACACCGGCAATAGCCAAGGAAGCACTTTGCTCACTGTGTGCCTGAATCAAATCTATGACAGATTCAGCCTGTGTCAAGTCGATCCTTCCGTATATATATGCGCGTTGTGTGAACTCACCCGGATTAGCTAATCTGGCTCCCAACGATAAAATCAACGCAAGGATCCGCTGTGTTACGATAATCCCGCCATGACAGTTGATTTCTACGATATCCTCTGTGGTATATGTTTTTGGTGCACGAAAAAGCGATAGTAGCACCTCATCAACAATTGAACCCGTTTGCGGATCTTTGATGAAACCGTATTGCATCGTATGACTTTTTTGATCTTTAACAGATTTTGAAAACAACACGTCCGCGATTTGAATTGCATCTGAACCGCTTATACGAACCATTGAAATTGCGCTTTCCTGATTGGCCGTACTGATTGCTGCAATCGTATCAAGAATTTCCATGTGATTCACTCACTTTCGAAATCATTATATCATGGTTTATGAACAATGGAATTATGATGAGAAACGACATAACCCTGTGATATACTAAAATTACTTGGAGGTGTTTGTATGCAACGTGCGTTTCAATCAGCTAAGATTGGTAATATACCTTTAAAAAATCGCTTTTTCAGATCAGCTACTCACGATTACTTCGCAAATCCGGACGGTTCATTCAGTGAAAGACAAGTCGATATCACCGAAGAGCTCGCCAAGCATCGTGTTGGGGCAATCATCACAGCCATCACGGCTATACGTGCCGATGGAATAAGTATAGAAAATCAAAACCGCTTGGATGACGATATGTATATCGAATCATTGCAGAAATTATGCGATGCGACACATAGGCATGGCAGCAAAGTGTTCGTTCAACTTGCTCATGGCGGTGCAAAAAGCCTGCTTGAGGCGGACAGCATGATATACAGTCCTTCAACGATTCAACTCTATGAAGATATGGCAACAACCGAAATGAGTGTAAAGGATATTGCCTTGATTATCGAAGATTTTGTCAATGCTGCCTGGCGTGCTAAGCTTGCCAAAGCTGATGGAGTTCAACTCCACGCAGCTCATGGATATCTGCTCTCTCAATTTATATCTTTTGTTTCAAATACGCGGACAGATGAATACGGAGGATCGGCTTCAAATCGTTTTAGAATCGTCAAAGAAATCATTGAAAGAATTGTTAAGGAGGTTGATTTCCCTGTCATCCTTAAACTTAACAGCAATCTGCTTCGCGGAAATCATTTTATTGAAAAAGAAAACGAAACTTATCTTGCAGATCTGATTGAAATGATTAAAGAAGCGAAATCCGCCGGTTGTATTGCCGTTGAACTGAGCGGAACCGGTTTTCAGCAACTATCCCATATCACTCACCCTTATTTCATCCATCAGGCAATTGAGGTTAAAAAGCTCGTGGATATTCCTGTCATATTGGTCGGAGGCATTCGAAATACTAAACATATTCAACAAGTCATGGATGCGAATATTGATTTTGTATCCATGAGCCGCCCATTTATATGCGAACCTGATCTAGTTGACAAATTTAAAGCAGGCCAATTTAAGGCGAGATGTATCCTGTGTAATCAGTGCTTTGTGTTACCGACCACCAAAGACCGTCGTTGCGTGTTTCATAAATAAAAAAGAGGCTTTCGCCTCAATCTTCCTTCTCCAATACATCCAATGCTTCTAAAATCCGATTCAAATCGGCAATGCCGTGATAGGCAATCGTGATTTTTGAATCATCGATGGATACTTTCGACTGTACTTTGGACTCCAACAACTTACGGGCATATGAGAAGTCAGTACTGACTTCTTTTTTTGGTTCCTTTTCCTCTGGCTTTTTAACCATTTTCTCAACTGCACGCACCGATAGGCCCAAATTGACTGCTTTTTTTGCGGCTTCAATGATTTCCTTATCATCATTGAGCGTTATTAGCGGACGAACATGACCCATTTGCAGTTTATTGTCCGAAACCATTTGTTGTACGACTTGGGGCAAGCGTAATAAACGTAACGTATTTGAAATATGCTCGCGGGATTTCCCTACACGCTTCGCCAAGTCTTCCTGAGTATAACCAAAGCGTTGGACCATCTTTGAATAAGCTGTTGCTTCTTCTATGATGTTCAAATCTTCCCGTTGGATATTCTCGATCAAAGATATTTCCAACATCTCATCGTCATTAAATGTCATGATGATGGCCGGAATCGTATCCCTGCCAGCCAATCTTGATGCTCGTACACGTCGTTCACCTGCGATCAGTTCATAGCCATGTTTTCCCTGCCGTACCAAAACCGGCGTGAAAACCCCATGCTCCCGGATCGACTGTGCAAGTTCTTCGATTTTACCCTCATCAAAATGCTGACGCGGCTGATAAGGATTCATACGTATTTCATTCAATGGAATATCTGTTTTCGCACTAACATATAAATCGCTGTTACCCCGTTGAATATCCTCTAATACCGAATTAACATTTTCTCCAAAGATAGCATCCAAACCACGGCCCAAACGGGCTTTTTCTTTACTCACTGGGATCCCTCCATTTTATTCACCGTCAAAACCTCTTTTGCTAACGATGCATATGCCTTCGCTCCTTCAGAACGAACATCATATTCAAATATCGACTGCCCCCGGGAAGGAGCTTCTGATAATTTTACATTGCGAGGAATAAAACTCTTATAAACACGCTCCTTGAAATATTTACGCACTTCTTGTTGAATTTCCACGGATAATCGCGTCCGTGAATCAAACATTGTCAACAAGACACCTTCAATCAACAATTTCTCATTAAAAAGTTTTTGAACAAGTCGTATCGTAGATAATAGTTGAGTCAATCCTTCCAAGGCATAATACTCACATTGGACCGGAATGATCACGCTGTCCGCAGCTGTCAGTGCGTTGGTGTTTAGTAATCCAAGAGATGGCGGGCAGTCAATGATGATAAAATCATAATTTGCCCGGATAGGTTCAAGCTTATTTTTAAGAAGACGCTCGCGCCCGACCTTAAATTCAACCATTTCCAGATCCGCACCTGCTAAGTCGATGGTTGCAGGAACCAAATCCAGCGGAGGTTGCTTGACATGCTTGATTACTTGACTAGCCGGAGAATCACTTAAAATCAGGTCATACGCACTTTTCACGATGGACTCCCTTGATGCTCCGACCCCTTGAGTCGTATTTCCTTGCGGGTCAAAATCAACCAGCAACACTTTTTTGCCCAAATAAGCTAATCCGGCTGCCAAGTTGATACTTGTCGTCGTTTTTCCTACTCCACCCTTTTGATTAGCAACTGCAATAATCTTCCCCATATCTTCACTTCCTCTATTTTGGGAAACGTAAAATGATCCTTACGTCTTCTTCTGTTTCTATTTCTTCCTTCTTAACGACAATCCCTGTTTTCCTAATCATTTCAACTGCCTGATGGATCGTATTTAAAGCTATTTTTATGTGACGGGTCGCACCTTTGGTTTTAACTTTGCGTTTGACTGGAAGGTCGATGATTCTTTGTTGTACCATCAGTTCCGTTTGCTTAACATTCAAGCTTTTTTGGATGATTTGATCGAAAATCTCCTCCTGAACTTCGAGGGGAGCAGGCAATAATGCCCGGGCATGCCGCTCACTGATACGCTTGCTAATGATCGCATCTTGAATCTTCTGAGGCAATCCCAGCAAGCGGATCTTATTTGCTACCGCACTTTGAGACTTTCCGATCTTATCTGCCATTCTTTCCTGCGTCCAGTCGTTTTCCTTCATCAGCCACAAGTAAGCTTTTGCTTCCTCGATCGCAGACAAATCTTCCCGTTGAATGTTTTCGACCAGTGCCATTTCGGCCGTCTGAGTTTCATCCGCTTCAATGACTAAGCAAGGGACCGTTGTGTAACCCGCTAAAATCATAGCACGATAACGCCGTTCTCCCGCAATGATTTCATAACCTTCTTCATTTTTTCTGACAGTGATGGGTTGAATCAACCCGTTTTCACGAATCGATTGAGCTAACTCAAAAAGCGAATCAGGATTGAAATCCGTCCGCGGCTGATAACGATTAGGTCTGATTTGATCGATTGCGATATCCTTTGTTGTGATCATTTGCTCCTCCTACAAAGCCTTTTTCTTAATTTGTGCGTATGCACGTGGATATTTTGCAGGCGAAGCACTCGCCTTGTGAATAAGAATATTTACTCTCACTGAGCCCTCCGGCAATATTTCTCTGTTTATTGAAAATACTTTTCCACCTAAAATACTCAGGGCACTTTTAGCTGTATCCAATTCTTCTTCCCCTGATGAACCCTTCATTGCCACAAAAAATCCTCCAACATTTACAAAGGGCAAGCATAGTTCGCTTAGCACCGGCAATGCGGCGACCGCTCTTGCTGTCACGATGTCAAATGATTCTTTTAATTCACCGCAGTCCTCCATGCGCTTATTGATTACCTCGATATGTTTAAGACCGAGTTCTGCAATAACCAGACGAAGGAAATTGACACGCTTGAGCGTCGGTTCGACCAAAGTCATATTTAACTCTGGTAATACGATCTTCAATACAATTCCTGGAAATCCGGCCCCGCTGCCGACATCACAAAGTGTTTTTGCTGTTTTACAGTGAGGTGCAATCAGCAATGAGTCGTAAAAGTGCTTGATAAATATGTCATTCAAGTCTGTTATAGCCGTCAGATTGATTTTTTCATTCCACTCTTGCAACAATCGGGCATACCGTGACAATAGTTCAAATTGATGTTCGCTTATGAGTATGTTCTTCGCTTCGCAAAGCATCTGGAATTCTTGCATATTCATGGTTCGCCCTCCGTATTGGCATTATACCAAATTTGACTTGGTTAAAAAAGGCAAAATGATAATGTAAATAAAAAAGGCGGATGTTTCATCCGCCCAAAGGTTTATGACTTATTTGCTTGCAATGCCATCAAAAGAACAGATACATCTGCAGGATTAACACCTGATATCCGCGATGCCATTCCAATCGTAAGCGGTCTGTACTTGATTAGTTTCTGGCGCCCTTCGATCGATAAATGTGCTACGCTATCATAATTGAAATTCTCAGGAATTTTCCATTGTTCCATGGCCATCAGCTTCGTCGCTTCTTTTTTAGCTTTAACGATATAACCTTCATACTTAATCTCGATTTCAACTTGCCGGGCATCCAAAGCATCAATTTCTGTCTCGATATAGGACATCAAATCCGTCATTTCAATATGCGGACGCTTCAGTGAATCATAATATGACAAACCTTCATTAAGGATCATATACCCTTTGTCCAAAAGAACTTGTTGTAGAGCGTCTTTGGGCAGAATGCGTTTGCTTTTTAACTCCTCGACAAGCAGGGCCTTTGATGATTGTCTGCGCAAGAAATCATCGTAGCGCTTTTGTGACAACAATCCGACCCGATAACCATATTCACTCAGACGAATATCAGCATTGTCATGTCTTAGCAATAAACGATATTCAGCTCGTGATGTCAACAAACGATATGGTTCTAGCGTTCCTTTTGTAATCAAATCATCGATCATTACGCCAATATATGCTTCATCTCTACGTAAGATAAGCGGTTGCTCTCCCCTGATTTTCAATACCGCATTGATACCGGCAATTAAGCCTTGCCCTGCAGCCTCTTCATATCCTGAAGTCCCGTTGATTTGACCGGCACAATACAAACCGTCGATAAGGCGGGTTTCCAAACTTGGGTAGAGCTGTGTCGGTTCTATGGCATCATACTCGATGGCATAGGCATACTCAGTAATCACACAATGCTCCAGTCCCGGCAATGTGCGAATCATCTTCTCTTGCACTTCAATGGGTAAGGATGTGGAGAACCCTTGTACATATATCGTATCTAGTTTTCTGGAAATAGGTTCCAAAAAGATCTGATGTCTTTCTTTATCGGAAAAACGAACCACCTTATCTTCAATCGATGGGCAATATCGTGGTCCGACCCCCTCGACAACGCCTG
>PHAF01000047.1 GCA_002841605.1 Firmicutes bacterium HGW-Firmicutes-10
CCAGCGTCAGATATTCGTAAATCAGAGTCACTGCAAATTTTGAAAGAATGATATCGACCGGTTTTAAGGGCAATGCGAGCAGGGTCTCGATATCTCTGGAAAAATAAAACACGGCCGGAATCAGAAAGATTCCGAAGAAGAAAATCATCAATGCCAGTGCATTGAAGAGAAGAGCAATAATCACACCGGTTTGTTGATAGGGAGCCAGCAATGCTACGGCATCGATCGTCAAAAAATGCAGCATGGCCAGTGTCGGTAAGAATGCCACGATCATCAGCAAGATAAAACCATATAAAAGAACTTTCGAAGATTTTTTGCGTTTGCCTTGGTCAACCATGCTGAATGTGTTTTTCAGCATTGCCAAGACCAAAGATTTCAGCTTACGCATTTTTGGTGACCTCTAAGAAAATCTCTTCCAGCGACATATTGGGATGATAATCTTTTTTCAGTTCTTCAAGTGTGCCAAAGAAAGCAATGTGACCTTTATTGATGATCGCAACTTTGTGGCACAGTTTTTCGGCAACTTCCAGTACATGAGTCGAAAAGAATACCGTTTTACCTTCTTGAGCAACTTTGCGCATCATTTCTTTGAGTGCAAAGGCCGATTGAGGGTCAAGTCCGGTGAGGGGTTCATCCAATATCCATATTTTGGGATCATGAACCAACACACCCATCACGACGATTTTCTGCCTCATCCCGTGTGAGTACGACAAAATCTTGTCATTGAGTGCATGATCCATTTCGAATAATTTTGCAAGATCTGTGATTCGTTGCCGACGTGATTCTGAATCAACTTCATAGATGTCGGCCATCAGATTAAGATACTCCAATCCTTTCAAACGCAAGAAAATGTCTGGATTATCCGGAACAAAACCGAATTGCTTTTTAGCCATGATAGGATCTTTTCGGATATCGAATCCGTTAAGGGTAATATTGCCGGTATCCGTGTTTAGGATTCCGGTGATCATTTTCAGAGTCGTTGTTTTACCGGCGCCGTTGGGTCCGATAAAACCGACGATTTGTCCATCTTCGATGGAAAGGGAAATATTATCGACAGCCTTGACTTTGCCATTATAGACTTTCGTCACATTTTGAATATTGATCATGTTTGTATCTCCTGTTCAAAAGCAATTCTATAACAAATTTATCCGATAAACAAGATTGTGAATAAACCGAGAAATACACAATAGTAAGCAAAATAGTGCAGTTTACGTTTGATCAGCACGATTCTGAAAACTTTGATTGCATAATAAGTGACAACGCCACTGATTATGGTTGCGATCATATAGGGGATAAATAAAGATCCAAATTCCGGATTTGCCAGCATATCGGGAATACCGCCGAGGATGACGACCAGTGCGATCGGAATAAACATCAAAAAAGCAAAGCGCATCGATGTATCCGTGTCGAAACCCTGAATCAGTGATGCTGCATTGGTCGAGCCGCTACGCGATACACCGGGCAATAGCGCGACGGCTTGAGCCAATCCAGTCAACAGTGCGTTTTTAAAACCAATGGTTTTGTTTGTCGGGTTAGGTTTGATCCTTGATGCGACAAACAGCAGTAAAGCAGTGTATAAAAGAAAGCCGCCCGCAAACTTTGGGGAGTTTAATGAGGCTTCCAGATAGTCTTTAAATAAAAGCCCGATGATCCCGGCAGGAATTGTTGCTACGATCAGTTTAAGACCGTAAAGAAAGTACGGCTGTTTCTGTTTTGTCGGCTTGATGAAATAACCAAGCCCTAACACTACCAGATCCTTGATATCTTTGTAGTAATAAACGATGATAGCGACCAAAGAACCGGCATGTAAAAGGATTTCCAGTGTTGCATCGGTGGTCTGTAAGCCAAACAGACTTTTCGCGATGACCAGATGGCCGGAGGATGATACAGGGATCGGTTCGGTGATGCCCTGAATGATTGCTAAAATAATGAATACAAATAGTTTTTCCATGGTTATTTCTTGAAGATTTCCAGTCCGACTTTATGTTGGACTTTCTTCAGCTTTCTAGAAGCGATGGCCTGCGCTTTCAATTTTCCTTCAAAAAGGGTTTTTTCCAAAAGATCGGTCGAAACGATTTCGCGATAGCGATTCTGAATCGGTTCAAGTAAATCAATGATGGCATCCGCAACGACTTTTTTGAATTCACCGTAATTCAGATTTTCGACCTCAGGCAATACTTGCTCGATCGAACAATTTCTGCACGAAGCCAATATCTGTAAAAGATTGGCGATTCCGGGTTGGTTTTTTGGATCAAATGCGACTTTTCCCAATGAATCCGTCACGGCTGACGCCACTTTTTTGCGAATGACAGAAGGTTCATCAAGCATATAGATGACACCTTTGTCCTGATGTTCGGATTTGCTCATTTTTTTGGCAGGGTCACTTAATGACATGATCCTGGCGCCGACTTTGGGAATCAGCGGTTCGGGGATTTTAAAGGTAGGGGAATAACGGTTGTTGAATCGCTCCGCAATATCCCTGGCGATCTCAACATGTTGTTTCTGATCTTCACCGACCGGAACGAAGTCAGGGTCGTAGACGAGGATATCGGCTGCCATCAATGTCGGATATGTATAAAATCCGACCGTCAAAGCATTTTCTCCCTTGGTCATTTTGTCTTTGAATTGGGTCATCCGGTTCATTTCGCCCAAATAACTGTTACATGCCAAAATAAATCCAAGCTGGGCGTGTTCCATGACATCAGACTGCAAGAAGATGATCGAGCGCTGCGGATCCAGTCCGGAGGCAAGATAAAGGGCAACCGCATCTTTGAGATACTGGCGAAGTTCCTTGGGGTCTTGATACACGGTGATGCAGTGCAGATTGGCGATAAAGACCACCATTTCATATTCGTCCTGATAATTGACAAAATTGCGCAGTGCGCCTAGATAATTTCCTAAAGTCAATTCTCCACTTGGCTTGATGCCGCTTAACATTCGTTTCATAGTTAGTCTCCTTTTAAATAAAAAAAAGCGCCCCATGAAGGGACGCTTGATCGCGCGGTACCACCCAACTTACTCAAAAGAGTCGCTTGTGCGGGATAACGGTGTACGCCGGTGGATGACTGATGCCACCCACAACTCCAAAAGCCCAATTCATATCGCAGCTTGTGACAAATTTCCACCGTCATTGTCTCTCTTTAAGCAAGGATTGCGACACTACTTCCTTTTTTCTTTGTTGATGCTTTTATTTAAGCACTTTTCTTCGGTTTAATCAATAGTCCGGCACCGATTCCCACCAAAGAAATGATAAAATACATATTAAACTTCGGAGCACTCAGGCCGCCGTAAATAACGATCGCTGCACCTAGGACGGCCAAGACCGGAATAATGTAGCCATTAAGTATGGATAATTTCTCAACTTTAGCTTTTTTAATGACACCGATATAAAGCATGACATAGAAGACATAGGTCAATACGATCGGCAAGCCGTCGATTTCCAAACCTTCGAACATAGTCAAACCGTATTGTACGACTCCGGAAGTACTTAAGAAATGTAAGAACAGCCAGACAAGACTGATAAAGAAGGTTACCAGTGCCGATGCCAACGGGATGTCGAATTTCTTGTTTACAACAGCCAGTGCTGCAGAGAAGGGTACTTCTTCACGAAGTGCCAGTGCATAAGGCAGGCGAATGAACCCAAGGATCAAACCATTGAACGTTCCTAAAATCGAAATGACAACAAATACATAAATGATTCTCGGACCCCATGCGCCAAAGAACATCGTTGCTGCTTCACCAACAGCCGCATTGCCCAATTCCATAACGACATCAGCTCCTAAAACGGAGGTTAAGCCAATGGTATAGGCCAGGTAAATAAGCATAATCAGGATTGGCGCAAATGTCAAAGCCAACGGCAGGTTACGTTTAGGATTTTTGATTTCATGAGCAACCGATGGAGCAACAAGCCAACCATCATAAGCGAAGGCGATCGCAATCAATGCGACAAACAAGCCGCTCATCGTGCCTCCGGTAGATGCTGCTTTTACAGCAACGATCGGATTACCCAAAACTAAGCCAAACAAAGCAAGTACGACCAAAGCCGATACTTTAGCAATTAAAGCAAAGGATTGAAATTTCCCTGCTGCTTTTGTTGCGAAACTGTTGAAAACGAAGAAGACGACCATTAATCCCACGGTCAACACCCATGAGAAAGCAGTGAATTCTCCGGATGAGAAAGGTCCAGGTGCACCAAACAAGACGAGGATGTAGCTAGCGGCTACCCAAGCGATGATGGCGACTAAAGCAGGATAATAAAACACGATTTGAAACCAGCCGGCCAAATAACCCAAGGTTTTACCCCAAGCCATTTCACTATAGGTGATGATTCCGCCGACCGTATCTTCTCTTTTGGCATATTGAGCAATGGTCAATCCACCAAAAATGATACCGACGGCACCCAGTACCCAACCGAGTGAACTGAGTAAAACATTTCCGCCAACCGAACGTAAAATATCGTCGGTTTTGAAGAAAATGCCAGATCCGATGACGATGCCCGCAATCATCGCAACTGTAGTCAAAAGACCAAACTTCCGCTGTTGTTGTGACTCCATATCTTTCTCCTTTTGAAATTGTTTTCAAAACATGAAAACTTAATGAAAATAATATAGTGTAAGCGCTATTTTTGTCAAGTAGTATCTTTTATTCTCTTGACATATCGTTTATAATAGGGTGACAAGGAGGTTTTATAGCATGATCGTTGTCTACACATCTCCTGGCTGTGCTTCCTGCCGTAAAGTTAAACAGTGGCTGAAAGACCGTAATCTGAAATTCATCGAAAAAAATATATTTACGACCTTACTGAATGAGAGTGAAATCAAGCATTTGCTGATGCGCTCGGAAAACGGTACGGAAGATATTATCTCGAAACGTTCGAAAGTCATACAAGAACTGAAAATCGATTTAGATGAATTGTCGATGAGTGCTTTGGTCAAGTTTATCCAGAACAACCCATCGGTACTCAAACGTCCGATTATCCTGAATGAACGGAGCTTCTTGGTCGGTTACGACGAAGAGGAAATCGGTGCATTCGTTCCGCCGGAACTGCGCAATATTGCCAAGGCAAATTGCGGACCGAGCTGTCCGAATTTCTGCACGTGCGGAGAAGTCCGTCAAGAGAATTAAGGCTATGATGTTTCATAGCTTTTTTTTATTGTGTTATAATAGATTCGTTGAGGTGAAATATGAGAATTTTACTCGGATTATCCGGTGGTGTCGATTCGGCAGTCGCCGCTTATATACTTAAAAAACAGGGACATGATGTCACCTGTGCTTTTATGCGTAATTGGGATGCTTATGCCAATAATGATATCCTTGGCAACCCTACCGGCGGATTGGATGATATCTGTCCGCAGGAAGAAGACTATCTTGATGCGAAGAAGGTAGCAGACAAACTCGGACTGTCTTTATTGCGCGTTGATTTCGTGAAAGAATACTGGGATGATGTATTTTCGGTTTTTCTGGAGGAAACCAAAAAAGGACGGACCCCAAACCCCGACATCTTGTGTAACCGCCATATAAAGTTCAGTGCTTTCTTTAAGTATGCCAGATCGATGGGATTTGAATGGGTCGCTACCGGACATTATGCCCGGGTAGTTCATCACGAAGGTAAAAACTCACTTTTGCTCAGAGGGTTGGATGTAAACAAAGATCAAACCTATTTCCTCGTACAAGTGCCGCAAGAGGCTTTGAATCACACGTTGTTTCCGGTGGGAGAATTGACGAAAGCTGAAGTCCGAAAAATCGCTCTTGAATTGGATTTATCGGTCGCTCAAAAGAAAGATTCGACCGGCATCTGCTTTATCGGTGAACGTCACTTCCGCGAGTTCTTGCATAATTACATTCCTAAATCTCCGGGAAAGATTGTCGATATAGATTCGGATAAAATAATTGGCGAGCATCACGGTGTTATGTTTTATACCCTTGGTCAACGCAAAGGCATGGGAATCGGTGGAGTAGAAGGTCCTTGGTTTGTGGTTCACAAAGATTTAAAGAGCAACACGCTCTACGTTGCTGCTAAAGAAGACAATGACTGGCTCAAAAGTGATGAGTGTCACGTGTCGCGGATCAACTGGTTTGGTGAAATGCCGAGCGATGAGTTAGCATGCACGGCGAAGTTTCGTTATCGTCAAAAAGACCATCCGGTCACCGTCAAGTTTGATAACGGTTTACTCATCGTAAAATATGACTATCCGATCGCTTCGGTCACACCCGGTCAGGAAGCTGTTTTCTATCTCGGTGAAGTTTGTCTGGGTGGAGGAGTCATTGAAGAAACGTTTAGAGGTGGATGTACATTTGTAGAAAGAATGTCGAGAGGGAAATCATGATCAAAAGAAACGCACGATTGGATCAAAATTTACCGATGATGCGATCGCAGGTATTTGCACTGATATCGAATTACTTCGTCGGATACCTGTTTTTGTATCCGCTTATAGGAGTATTCATTACTTATCAGTTAACCGGTGTAGCAGATTCGATGACGCAAGAAGTGGCTTTCGTCATTTACGGATTTCTGATTTTGTTCACATTGTATCTATCGCGTCCAATCATAAAAGAGTCCTTTCGCATGGCCAAAGGACGTTGGTTCAGTCATATCAAAAAGATTCCGATCAATTATCTGTTTCTTTTTGCATCATTGCTGATCGTCAATACGACCATCACGGCACTTACCGGAGTTGAAACCAGTGCCAATCAGGATTTGGTGTTTCAGAGTCTGAAAGAATCACCGGCACTCATTATTTTCGCGGCACTGATCATGGCACCCATCGTCGAAGAACTGGTTTTTCGCGGCGGATTGTACCGCGCTTTACGTAACCGCTATTCCTATAAAAGGGCGATATTCATCAGTATGTTAGCCTTTGGTTTCATCCACGTCTTCGCATCGCTTTTGAGCGGTGATTTTATGGACTTGTGGAACATATTCACCTATATGGCCATGGGCTTTTTCTTCGTCAAAATCTATGAGGAGACCGGATCGGTATTTCCGGCTATCCTTTTGCACTTTTTTAACAATGCGATTGCCTTGAGCATCATGTGGTTAACCACGGTGTTATGAATGATTTAAGCATCATCACCGGAAAAATCCGCCAGGTTCTGTTTCGCAGTGAAAGCAACTCGTTTACCGTGTTGCGTTTTCGACTGTATGAATTAACAGAAAAGGATATCTTTGTGACGGGTTATTTACCCGAGTTGCCCAAAGACATCCTTTTTGAATTTTCCGGTACTTACATCGATCATCCGAAATACGGCATGCAATTTTCGGTGGAAAGCTATCGACGCTTATTGCCGAGTGATAAGGACTCGATCATCTGCTATTTGTCATCACCTCTGTTTCCCGGAGTAGGCAAAACCTTGGCTCAGCGCATCGTTGATACGTATGGCGAAGATGTATTGATGATGATACGGGATAATCCTGAGATTTCTTTGGATGTTTCGGGTATGAATCCGAAGAAACGGGAAGTAATCATTCAGGGGGTATGCGAGCAGGATAATCTTGAGGAAGCGGTCCGCTTTTTTACGACTCATGGTCTGGGTATCCGAAACATCATGAAAATCGATCAGATTTATGGGGATAAAGCACTGGATCTGATCAGTGAAAATCCGTACCGATTGATTGATGAGGTCGATGGGATCGGATTTGCGACTGCAGACAAACTGGCTTTATCCATGGGATTTGACACCGAACATCCCTTGCGCAAAGAAGCAGCCGTGGTCTCGGCCATCATGGATACCTGCATGTCTACCGGTGATTCCTATACGGATATCGAAACACTGACTTACCGGTGTTCAAGAATGTTCGGTGAATGGCAGATGGATGTCGATGAAGTGTTAAACCGTTTGATAAAAAAAGAAAAAGTCGTCAATGAAGAGGGAAAACTCTATCATTATTCGCAATATAAAGCTGAAATCGATATCGCCAATTTCTTCGTGACTTTTCCGCTTCGCACCTTTGATCACAGTGATAAAGACGTTGATGAATTATTAAATGATTTTGAAGAGCGAATTGGTATTGAATATGATGATATTCAACGCCAGGCTGTGCTCAGTTTTTTTGATGAAGACGTCATGATTTTGACCGGCGGACCCGGAACCGGGAAGACGACCATCGTTCAAGGAATCATTGACGTATGCAAAAAGCGCCATCCGAGTTATGAAATCATCTGTTGTGCACCGACCGGACGGGCGGCGAAGCGCATGAAAGAAGTGACCGGAAACTTCGCGACTACGATTCACGCGTTATTGAAGTGGAATCTGGAAACCAATACCTTCGGTAAAAATGCGTCGGATCCGCTTTTGGCGGATGTGTTGATCATCGATGAATTTTCCATGGTCGATGGATGGCTGATGGCTCAGTTGGCATTAGCGAGCGGCTATGTGCGTAAGATTTTGTTTATCGGTGATGAAGATCAGTTGCCTTCGGTTGCCTGCGGCAGCGTATTGCGTGACTTGATTGCTTCCAGCCGATTTAAGACCGTACGATTGCAACACATTTACCGTCAGAAAGAAGGGTCGGATGTCATCCAGTTGGCACAGCACATCAAAGCCGGAAACTTTGATGAGTCCATGTGCAAGAATGATGTGCGTTTTTTCGGGGCAAAGCCCTACGATGTCAAAGACCTGATTTTACGCATCGTGGATGAAGCCATGATGAAAGGCTATCGCATCCAGGATATTCAGGTGCTTGCGGCGAAGTACAGCGGACCGGCCGGCATCGATGCATTGAATCATGCCTTGCAGAAACTGTGCAATCCGCCGGAAAAAAGAAAGCGCGAGCTTCAAGTCGGTTATCGGTTATACCGTGAGGGAGATAAGATTTTACAGCTTAAAAATCAGCCGACCGACGATGTCTATAATGGCGATATCGGTATTTTGGTCGAAATCGTATATGCTTCAGAAGATGAAAACAATCAAAACCGGATGATCGTGGATTTTGATGGTATCATCGTTGAGTACT
Source organism: Firmicutes bacterium HGW-Firmicutes-10 (assembly GCA_002841605.1). GTDB lineage: Bacteria > Bacillota_I > Bacilli_A > Erysipelotrichales > Erysipelotrichaceae > UBA2227. Next base: position 8,954 of record PHAF01000047.1, read on the forward strand.
CTCCGGAATGGTTCATCAATATAACGCATGCTTATTGCATCAGCGTGCACAAAGCACAGGGCAGTGAATATCCGATCGTAATCATGGCGGCCATCATGGAATACGGACAGATGCTTCAGCGTCGACTGATGTATACCGGCATTACCCGGGCGAGCCGGTCACTCATTTTGGTCGGACAAAAAACCGCCTTTGAAAAAGCGGTTTCAACAGTGGATAAGGATACTCGCAAGACCTATCTGACACAACGCCTTGTTGACGTTCTTACTTAGTTTTCGGATAAATGACGACGGCTTGATTGTACCATTGCAGCATCGATCTCAACAGGACTTCAGCTTCATAATAACGATTTTGACCTTTCGGTGTGCCATCGACATACGTTGCACCCCAGTTATTGGGATCATAAACTTCAAAATAAGTCTTGTTGTCAACGATGACATAGCCCTTCAATATAAAATAGTGACCAGTGACATAATCGTAAAATCGGTTAACTCGCTGGTTTTCATTTGAGTTTCGCGGGATGACGTCCATGTTGTTATTGATAATGGCGATATTACCGGCATCGATGATAAACATCAGATCGTACTTATCTTCGATGATTTTCATCTGATAAACGATTTTATACTTATCCAGAGAACCGTTGATATCTTCACCATACCACCATCCACCCAACGGACGGAAATCCTTTCGGATTTCTTCCCCGGTAAGTTTGAAGTCCTCATCGATCCACTTGCCCACCATCTGAATCGAAGTAGGACCGCAATTATTACCGGAGTGTGTACCGGTATTTGCCTGATCAAAAAACCAGAGATAGTCACGGTCATTGCTTTTATAAGCGCTGATGCTTTTTCCCAATCCCCAAGCTTGGACATTGGCATACAGATTTTTCTGGTGTTGTGCAGGGTCGATGATATCGTTTGGATTTTCTTTATTGTTGAGCAAATGAAAAGATATTCCGGTTATGATTAAGAGTAGAGAAAGCAGACCCAACAGCCAATAGCGACGTTTGTTCATAATTACCTCGGTCTTTTATGAAGATATTCTATCATACTTTAAATATTTGTTGCAGTTGTACGATTGCATGACGTGTGCTATAATTTCCGTGTAAATCGTTGATGAAGCCGAGTAATCCAAATCAAGTCTGCAGAGAGGAAACGAATGGTGCAAGTTTCCGGCATTGGTGGATGAAGCTACTTCGAAGAGGAGTCAAACATTCCCGTGGATGTCACGTTACGACGCAAGAGGTGCACGCAATGCGTGAATCAGGATGGTACCGCGAGACTTTCGTTCCTGTTGTTGGGGAACTTTTTTTTATGAAAAAGGAGCAAATTATGAAACAGTTGACAGGCAATCAAATCAGACAAATGTTTTTGGATTATTTTAAGAGCAAAGGGCATATGATCGAACCGGGTGCGTCACTGATCCCGATCAACGATCCGACGTTGTTATGGATCAACTCCGGTGTAGCTGCACTGAAGAAGTATTTTGACGGATCGGTCAAACCAGCCAACAACCGCATCGCCAATGCACAAAAATCCATACGCACCAATGATATCGAAAATGTCGGAAAAACCGCAAGGCATCACACGTTTTTTGAGATGCTCGGTAATTTCTCGATCGGCGATTATTTCAAAGAAGAAGCCCTCCAGTTCGCCTGGGAATTTTTAACCAGTGAAAAATGGATCGGTTTTGATAAAGACAAACTATATGTGACCGTTCATCCGAGCGATGAAGAAGCCTATCGAATCTGGGTTGACATCATCGGTTTTGATCCCAAACGTATTTTGAAATCTGAGGAAAACTACTGGCAGATCGGGGAAGGACCTTGTGGACCTAACTCCGAAATCTATGTGGACCGCGGTGAAAAATATGATCCAAAGGGATTAGGCGAACAATTGTTTTTTGAAGAAATCGAAAACGATCGTTACATCGAAGTTTGGAATGTCGTCTTTTCCCAGTTTGACGGTAAAGAAGGTGTGCCGCGCAGTGAGTATAAGGAGCTGCCACAGCGCAATATTGATACCGGGATGGGGTTTGAGCGGCTGGTTTGTCTGGTTCAACAAGTCGAAACGAATTTCGATACCGATATTTTCATGCCGGTCATCTTTGCTACCGAAACATTCGCCAAGGTTTCATATAAGGACTTTCCGATGGCCTATCGGGTCATCGCCGATCATATCCGCACCGTGACTTTCGCTTTAAGCGACGGGGCTTTGTTTGCCAATGAAGGACGAGGTTATGTATTGCGCCGGATCTTGCGCAGAGCTGTCCGTTATGGCATCAAAATCGGAATAAGCGGATCGTTTATGTACAAACTCGTTAATGTCGTTGCCGATGCCATGGAAGAATTTTATCCGTATCTGCAGGAGAAAACCGGGTTGGTCGCTAAGTTAGTAAAGGCGGAGGAAGAACGTTTCCACTCAACTTTGCAAGACGGCGAGAACCTGCTGCACAATGTACTGATGAAACTTGAAGGCAAAATATTGGATGGAAAGACCGTTTTCAAATTGTATGATACTTACGGATTTCCGGTCGAGCTGACTAAGGAAATCGCTGAAGAAGGCGGATATTCGCTGGACATGGATGGTTTCAATCAGGAAATGGAAGCTCAGCGTGCCCGTGCACGAGCTGCCCGTGAGGAAGTCGAATCGATGTCTTCTCAGTCCGTTGATTTGATGAACTTCACTTTAGAATCTCATTTCTTGGGGTATGAATCAATGAAAAACAATGCGGTGGTCGTCGGTTTGTTTAAAAACGGACGATCCGTCGAGGTATTGACTGACTCCGGTGAAGTCATATTGGATCAGACGTGTTACTATGCGGAGAGCGGTGGTCAGGTGGCTGATACCGGTACCTTAACAGGAGACTGGGGTTTAGCTTTGGTCAAAGATGTTCAAAAAGCACCCCGCAAGCAACACTTGCACAATGTCGAAATATCATCCGGTGAACTGCGTCTGGGTGACAAGGTGGTTGCGGAAATCGATTCTGCCCGCCGTTTGCGGATTATGGCCAATCACAGTTCCGCACACTTGCTGCAGGCGGCTTTAAAGAAGGTCGTAGGTTCACATATAGCGCAAGCCGGATCGTTTGTCAGTGATGAATATATGCGTTTTGACTTCACTCATTATGAAAAAGTGAGTGATAAGCAAGTTAAGGAAATCGAGGCTTTGGTCAATAAGGAAGTCTTCGCTCAGCATCCGGTCACGATCGAATTTATGAACATCGATCAGGCTAAAGAAAGCGGTGCGACAGCATTGTTTGACGAAAAATATGAAGATATCGTGCGGGTCATTACGATGGGCGATGTATCAAAAGAATTATGCGGTGGGACCCATGTCAACAACACCAAGGAAATCGGTGTATTTAAAATCGACAGTGAAGAAAGCATCGGTTCGGGAATCCGTCGGATCACCACCAAGACCGGTATGAAAGCTTATCAGGATTTCGTCGCTCTAAAGAATCAGCTGGAATCGATTGCCTCCTTGG
>PHAF01000048.1 GCA_002841605.1 Firmicutes bacterium HGW-Firmicutes-10
TCTCTTGTCCTTTCAATAAAAAAGGAACTCCTATGTGTAGGAATTCCTATTCATCTCATTGTCTACGGGGTGTTTACCCCAACATTTGACTTAGAGCCTCTTTTGTAATGGTGGTTCCGGTCGGAATTGAACCAACGACACGTGGATTTTCAGTCCACTGCTCTACCAACTGAGCTACGGAACCATTGGTTGCGGGGGAAGGATTTGAACCAACGACCTCCGGGTTATGAGCCCGACGAGCTACCAGACTGCTCTACCCCGCGATGAATAAGTAAGATTTGATTGTAATGATAAACTGGCGGAGGAAGTGGGATTCGAACCCACGCATGCTTTCACATCTGCCGGTTTTCAAGACCGGTCCCTTCAACCACTTGGGTATTCCTCCGTGTTAGTGATTGGTGGACCCTGTAGGACTCGAACCTACGACCAACCGGTTATGAGCCGGCAGCTCTGACCAACTGAGCTAAGGGTCCATCCCATGGCCGAACAGAAATCCATTTGGTAGCGGGGGTGGGAGTCGAACCCACGACCTCACGGGTATGAACCGAGCGCTCTAACCAGCTAAGCTACCCCGCCATTTGAAAATTTACTGGTCGGGATGACAGGATTTGAACCTGCGACCCCTTGATCCCAAATCAAGTGCACTACCAAGCTGTGCTACATCCCGATATTCAATAAAATGGCGCGCCCAGCAGGAGTTGAACCCACAACCTTTTGATCCGTAGTCAAACGCTCTATCCAATTGAGCTATGGGCGCATTAGAAAATCGCGGCTTGTACATTTTAACATACATCAGAAACATATGCAATATGTCCATCCATAAAAATGGTGGGGATGGTGGGACTTGAACCCACACGATGTTACCATCAACGGATTTTAAGTCCGTTGCGTCTGCCTATTCCGCCACATCCCCAAAAACTTGGAGGTTCCTATCGGATTTGAACCGATGATCACAGAGTTGCAGTCTATTGCCTTACCACTTGGCTAAGGAACCGTTGTCGCTGTGCCTTTTTATTATAACGAACCAACCCCTAAAATGCAACAATAAAAAGGAAAATCTTTGAATAAAAAAGGAGGCCCGAAAGCCTCCGAAAATACCTATTGAGCCTTAATCAACGTCCAGAAATCAGACAAGATTTTCTTTGTGTTTTCGTTGTATCTGAACACTTCGTCCAACGGATTGTCGGTACGAGGAATGTAAGAATCAAAACCTTCATAATCGCCATCCGGTCCTGTTACTTCATCAAATACTTCTTGAATCGTCGATGTATAGCCGACATATGCCGTATTCAAGTAGGCAATATCTTTCGACAACATAAAATCAATGAACTTATGTGCCAAATCAACGTTTTTAGCATCTTTGGAAATGACCATGGCATCGACCCATAAATTCGAACCTTCTTCAGGAACAAAGTAAGCCAGGCTTTCATTTTCAGAAATGACATACGTTGCATCACCCGAATACATGACCGCGATATCCTTTGCGCCACCAATCATATTGTCAATGACATCATCCGTGACATATACCGGATCCATGGTCGCATCAAAATCCAGCAGCCAGTTATATGCTGCTTCCAATTCCGCTTGAACCGTCGTATTTGCGGAATATCCTAATACTTTCAATGCAATCATAAACGCATCTCGTTCCGAATCATAGAAGTAAATACGCCCTTTGTACTTCGGATTCTTAAGTACAGCCCAACCTGCTTCCAAATCTTCTTCAGAAACCGTTTCGGTATTGTACACCAAACCGACATTGCCCCAGAAATACGGAGCCGAATACTCTTCGTTAGGATCAAAATCCAATCCTTTTAAATTTTCCATGACTCCTGCATAATTCGGAAGTTTCGTGAAATCGAGTTTTTGGATACGGCCTTCCGCAATCAAGCGCTCGATCATATAGTCCGAAGGAATCATGACATCATACACTTCACCACCCAAAAGATTGGTATACATCATTTCATTGGACTCAAACAGATCATAAATGACACGTACATTGTACAACTCTTCAAATTCCGTGATCACGGTTTCATCAATGTACTCACCCCAGTTGTAAACTTTCAATGTTTCTCTTTCGGAGGTTGAACAGCCGGTAACAACCAATCCCAACACCATTAACAGAACTAATAATTTTTTCATTCGATCGCAATCCTCTCTTTCTTCCGTAACATCGGCAATGCATTCACCAATACCAACGCAATCGTAATAATGACAACTAAGATGGTCGAAAGCGCATTGATCGTCGGATTGATTCGCTTCGACATCGTATATACAAGAATGGAGATGTTTTTAACTCCATTACCCGTAACAAAGTAAGAAATTACGAAATCGTCAAACGACATCGTAAAGGCAATCAGTGCTCCAGCCACAATTCCCGGTGTGATTTGCGGGACAATGACCTTGATCAATGCCTGCCAGGGAGTGGCTCCCAGATCCATCGCTGCTTCCGCGATATTGGGGTCCAAGGTGCGAAGCTTCGGCAAAATCGTTAGTATGACATACGGGATGCTAAAGGCGATGTGTGCCAACAGCATCGTCGCAAAGCCCCTGCGAATCGCAAAAGCTGAGAATAACAACATCAAACCAATGGCCGTGACAATTTCCGGATTTAAGATTGGAAGATTGCTGATCATCAGCACTGTCTCCTTAATCACTTTATTGCTCTTCGATAAGCCGATGGCCGTGACTGTTCCCACGAAAGTTGAAATAACGGTCGATATAAGAGCGATCGACACAGTCGTCATGACCGCCGCCATCATATCCCGGCTATTGAATAGTTGGGTGTACCATTGAGTCGAAAATCCCGCCCAATTGGTCAATGACCGCGATCCGTTAAAAGAAAATACCATCATGATCAAAATGGGCAAGTAGAAAAACAGCAACGTTGATCCAATCAGGAAAAACGGTAACCATTTCGCAGGTTTACTGCCGACCATACATCACACCTCCGTTTCCGTGATTGACCCCTTTGTCGCTTTCTTCGACATTGCGATCCAAACGACGGGTCAACAGCATCGATCCCATGATGACCATCGCCATGATCAAAGAGATCGCACTGCCAAAATTCCACTCTCCTACGGTAATGAACTGATTTTCTATCAGGTTACCGATGAGCATATAGTTACCGCCACCGAGAAACTTCGGTATGACAAATGTCGATACCGCCGGCAAAAATACCAATGTTATGCCTGCGATGATCCCTGGTACGGAAAGCGGTAATACGATTCGCAAAAACGTTTGTAAACGATTGGCACCAAGATCATAACTTGCAGCAATGAGCGCTTTATCCATCTTAGCCAATACGGTATAAATCGATAAAATCATAAATGGCATAAAGTTATAAACCATCCCCAGCGTTACCGCAAAATCGGTATACATCAAACTGACCGGAGATAACCCGATGGCCTTTAAAATCGAGTTAAGAAAGCCGTTATCCGACAAGATACTGATCCACGAATACGTGCGCACCAGCATATTGATCCACATCGGAATCGTAATAAGCAAAATCAGCAGCGTCTGAGTCTTCTCTTTGGTATTGGCCACATAATAAGCCACCGGATACCCCAGGATGATACTGACCAGTGTAGTGACAAAGGCAATCTGTAATGACTTACCTAAAACCTTCAAAAAGATCGGATCAAAGAATTTGATGAAATTATCAAAGGTAAAAGTAAAGGTCATCACGTCGTTGCCCTGACGGGTAAAGGCGTATAGAATAATCAGAAGCATCGGAATGACGATAAAAACCCCCATCCAAAACAAATATGGTTTTACCAGATTGCGAAATGCTTTCATCGCTAGTACGTTCCCATCTTTGACATGACGTGAATATCTTCTTTAAAGAAATGAAGTCCGACCTGGGTTCCGATCGGCGAATTATCCGTCGTATGAACGATAAACTTACGGTTGGCTGTTTGAACCACGATCTCAAAGTGAACACCTTTGAATAAGGTGGAAATAACATTTCCGACCAGTTTTCCGTGTTTCGGTTCAACGATGTCCAAATCTTCCGGGCGGATGACAATATCGACTTCCTCATTATCCTCAAAGCCATAATCAACACACTCAAATTCAACACCATCAAAAAATACCCGATAGTCATCAATCATGATACCTTCAATAATGTTAGACTCTCCGATGAAATCCGCAACGAAGCGGTTTTCAGGCTCATTGTAAATATCCGTCGGCGTACCGATTTGTTGTATTTCACCTTCATTGATGACCACGATTTTATCCGACATAGTTAACGCTTCTTCTTGATCGTGGGTCACGTAAATAAAGGTGATCCCGACTTCTTTCTGAATTTTTTTAAGTTCCAGCTGCATTTCTTTGCGCAGTTTCAAATCAAGTGCGCCTAACGGTTCATCCAACAACAAAACCATCGGCTCATTGACCAATGCCCGGGCAATTGCTACCCGCTGTTGCTGACCTCCGGAAAGCAAAGTTACTGCCCGGTTTTCATAACCATCCAAGTCGACCAGCTTCAACATTTTGGTGACTTTTTGCTTGATGATGTTTTCCGATGTTTTTTTGATCCGCAATCCAAAAGCGATATTATCGAAAACGTCCATGTGCGGAAACAAGGCGTAACGTTGAAAAACCGTATTGATTTCCCTTTTATATGGCGGTACTTTACTTATCTCGATATCATCAAAAAATACTTGTCCTTCGCTTTGCTCGATAAATCCGCCAAGGATGCGCAACAGTGTCGTTTTACCGCATCCGGAAGGACCTAACAAAGTAACGAATTCATTTTCCATGATTTCAAGATTGATTCCTTTAAGAACCAATTGACCATCAAAATCCTTAACGACATTTTTAAATTGAATCAATTTTCTCATAGGTGCTCCTTCTAGAATATAGGCGGCGTACAAATCCACAATACTTTAGCTATGACATTACCATCATTTTTTAAATAGTGATCATTACTTCCTTTGATGTAGAAGGTTTGACCTTTTTTGATTACATACTGTTTCTGCCCATCGACCAGCAGTAATTTGCCGCTGATCAAATATCCGAACTCCTCGCCTTCATGAGGGGTCAAAGAGAAAGAACTTTGTCCCGGCTGAATCTCAAGCAGTATGGGCTCCATTTCATTTTTTTGAGCATTGGGTACGATCCAGGTAACCGTCGTCCCTTCTTTTTCATCAACGAAGAAATCATCTTGAGTAAATACGATTTTTTCCGGTTTTTCTTCTTGAAAAAACTGAGAAAGTGTCATACCCAACGCCTCGACGATATCATTAAGCGTTGAGATCGACGGCGAAGTCAAATCACGTTCCAGTTGTGACAAAAACCCTTTGGTAAGTTCGCAGCGACTTGCCAATTCTTCCAATGTAAGATTGTTTTTGATACGAAGCTGCTTGATTCTTTGACCGATATTCATAGCTTCACTCCTTGTTTGTTTAGTGGCTCTAAACATTTGTATTAGAAATAATAAACACACATCATATTATACACAAAAAAAACAGCAATGCAACATTTTGAAACAAAAAGTTTAATAAAAATAAACAAAAAAAGAAGCATTGCTGCTTCTGTTTCCTTCATGAATCTTTGTTAGATACCGGCTTTGGCTACAAATTTTTCAAGCATCGGTAACGCTTGGAAACCCATCGTTTGACCGACCGGTTTACCATCTTTAAACAAAATCAGCGTCGGGATCGACATGACTCCATACTTCTGAGCCAAAGAACCTTCAACATCGACATCGACTTTGATAATGTCCAATTTACCGGCATATTTTGTTTTTAGTTGTTCCAACACCGGGGCAACCATTTTACACGGACCACACCAATCGGCATAAAAGTCGACCAATACGACACCGTTTGCAGTTGCTTCCGAGAATTCAGCACTGTTTACTACGCGCATAACTATTCCTCCTTATTTTTTTTTAGTATATCACAGTTTTCGAAATAACCTATTCAAATGACTAGAGAATTGATTTTAATAAGCGATCGACAACAAGCCCGATGCCATTTTCTTCATTGGACTGTGTGATCTGATCGGCATTTTCCTTGATCAAATTCATCGCGTTGCCCATCGCGACGCCAATCGCTGCTTTTTTGATCATGCCAATATCATTCTCAGCATCCCCAAAGGCCATCAATGACTCAAAACCGACACCGTTATTCACTAAAATCTGCTCAATCGCTGCCGATTTGTCGATTCCTTTCGGCATGATATCAATCCAGTAAGAAGTCACATTCATGACATTCAGTTTTTCCCTTAAGTCAGCATCCATTTTACCGATAGCCCAATTGAGCATCTTTGGAAAATGCGTGATACCGATTTTAATACACGATTCTTTTATATCCGCAGGCTTACTTACACTATGAACATACGCTTGACTGCTCATCGTAAATCCGCCCAGCACCGAGTAGTCTCCTTGATGCCGTTTCTTCAGTTTGTGTCGCTGCTTAAGATATCCGACCACGATTTTGATGGGAAATAGAGACTTTGGCACATATACATAGAACCCGCGGGGATATTCGGCCAAAAACTGCAAGTGATGTTTTTTGGCAAAGGCAAACAATCGGGCAGAAGTCGCAACGTCCATCGACTCATTCTCGATACGTATTCCAGTCTGTGCCTCAACGATGTGATGACCATTGCATCCGACCATATAACCGCCATATTGATCTATTTGCAGTTTCTCGGCATAGGGTGCAATCATGGCTGAATTGCGACCGGAAGCCAGTATCAATCGGATCCCTCTTTTCTGCGCTTCGATCAGGCTGTTTACCGTCGATACAAGGATGTCCTTGTTATCCGTCAGCAATGTGCCATCAAGATCGCAAGCGATGAATTTAATAGCCCTCATCCGTCAATAAGGAAGCTGCCGCTTTATCAATGATGACCACGACATCCGGATGATTTTGAAGTACACTTGCCGGACAATTTTCAGTTACGGGTCCATGGATCATTGCGGCGATGGCTTTGGCTTTATAACTGGTTGAAGCCAACAATATTATCTTTTTGGCTTTCATGATCGAGGCAATCCCCATGGTTACCGCATGCGTCGGGACATCATCGATCGAAGCAAAGAAACGAGCGTTGTCATTGCGGGTCGATTCCTTCAATGCTTCGATATGCGTTGTAGACGTAAAGGGTGTTTCTGGCTCGTTAAAACCGATATGACCATTTGAACCGATCCCCATGACCTGAACATCGACATGAAATTTACTTAACTCTTCTTCATAACGCTTGACCTCAGCATCAAAATCATCGGCGTTACCGTTTGGAATATGAACATTTTTCAAATCGATATCAATGAAATCAAACAAATGCTCCTTCATAAACGTGTAATAACTTTGCGAATGGGTGCGATCCAGATGGACATATTCATCCAAATTAAAGGTAACGACATCTTTGTAACTGCGCCCGGTCAGTTTGTGATCTTCGATCATTTTTTTATACAACCCAATCGGTGAAGAACCGGTTGCCAAACCCAGTACGGCATTGGGTTTTTTATCCAGCACTTCCTTTAAGACCTCAAATGCGGCCGAAGCCATTTCAAGCGTATTCTCTTTTACGATAATGGTAAACATAGTGCTTTCCCCTTTCAAAATGGTTCAATGGTATATGATGTAATCCAATGCTTGCCTGCAGGCAATAACATGGTACCTTCCCTTTGCTCAAACAAGACATTATTCACTGAAAAATCACCGTGTCCGTGCCATGGTTCGACACAAACAAATGTGGCTTTCAACGGTTTCCAGAAAGCCAGCCAACGGTAACCTGCACAACTGACTTTAACTCCGTTTTCCCCGTCGGTCAATGACACATATGGCGCAAGAACGTCCTCGAACATCCAGGTCGGACGCTCTTCAAACATCGTCTCCGATAATGGGATCGATGAAGCTGCTTTGATGAATAAATCCTCATTATAGAATTTCAGATTGCATTCCGGATGTAACTCAATGCGATAATCTTCCAGTGTTTTTGAAGGTCGAAGCGGGACATTGAATGCTGGATGTAGCCCAAACTGAAACGGCATGACCTTGTTGGAGCGGTTTTCTACTTTGTAATCAATCAAGATCCGCTTTCCTTCAAGTGTATAGCGGATCTGCAAAGCAAAGTGAAACGGATACTGATTCAGTGATTCTTCATTATCTGTCAATTGCCATGTGCAACTGACATCATCCCAGTGGATACATTCGAAATCGAAGATGCGGGCAAGACCGTGTTGTTTCATTTTATACTCAATCCCATCAATTACATAACGATGTCCAGTCAGTGATCCTACGATGGGAAACAATGTCGGATTATGATAACCCCAAACGCGCGGGTTGGCTTGCCATATGTATTCAAGTTTGGTTTGTTTGGATATCAGACTGCTTAACTGGGCACCTTTTGCCACAAATTCTGCAATCAGATATTCATTTTCCAACCTCATACATCCTCCCGCAGTGTTGAACTTTTTGGAACTTTTAAGGTGAGAGCCAATTTCATCAGTTTAAATACGATTTTACTTTGTTTGCTGTTTTCACCGTCAAAACCGACTTGAACGACTCTTCCTCCGGTTGACAATGTGAAACTGTCTGCCTGTAAGAAGGTCGCCTCTTTGACTCCGACATGGGTGCCTTTAAAATACATCGGCAATAACTGGAAAATCCGCAAGAGCGAGGCATCCGAGACCATACAGACATCCAGCTTGCCATCTTGAATCGAAGCCATCGGTGCCGGCTGAAAACCGCCGCCATACCAACGGCCGTTCATAACAGCAACAAGCAGGGATTTTTGGAATATCTTCTTATCTCCCAAATCGATTTCCAAATCGATGGTCTTCGGTTTGAAAACGATAAACATAGCACTGATGATATAAACCAAGGTTCGCGGAATCGGTAACTTCTTCCCGATGCGCTCCGCAAATTCGCCGACATCGGCATCCATGCCCATCGTCGAACAATTGATGAATCGTTGATCGTTCGCCAATCCGTAATCAACTTTGACGTACTTTCCTTCGATAGTCTGAATTAAGACATCCTTGATATCCATCGGTTCAAGACCAAGCATCCGGAATGCATCGTTGCCGGTTCCAGCCGGAATAATAGCCATTGGGACAGAATCATTTAGACCATTGAGAACTTCGAAAACTGTCCCATCGCCTCCAACAACATAAAGCGTCACATCATCTTTGATGCTGTAACGTCTGGTCAGATCAGTGGCGTGACCGTTTCGTTCGGTCAAGATAATCTCGTAAGGTTCTTTTTTGTCTTTGAAGTAATCATGAATGACCGGGATCAGCGTTGCGGGTTTTCCGCCGCCGGAAGTAGGATTTACGATAAAGATATGTTTCATACATGTCCCCTTTGCTCTATAGCATGGCTTTCCCTAAGCAATACGTCTGTTTCACTTCATAATCGTCGGATAACACGATGATATCGGCATCGTAACCGGCGGCGATCCTTCCTTTACGATCGTCTACCCTTAACATTCTGGCCGGGTTTAACGTACAGGCATTGATCGCATATTCAAATGGCACTTCCGCTTTTTCTATCAGATTTCTAAATCCGTCGATATAGCGCAAAGTACTGCCGGCCAAGGTGTCTGTGCCATATAAATAGGCACTGCCGTTGGCTTTGATTTCAATGCGATGGCCACCCAGTTCAAATTCTCCCGGAGCACATCCTTTGGTACAAAGGGCATCGGTAATCATGATATTATGATCTTTACCTTTTGCCATCATTAATGTATTGACTGCAGCCCAGTGCACATGATTACCATCGGTAATGATTTCACCGTAAACATCGCGTGTCCGTAAGGCCGCCCCGGTCAATGCCGGCTCTCTGTGTGAGAAACGGCTCATACCGTTAAATACATGCGTCATGCTCATGGCCCCGTTGGCAATGCCCATAATGGCCTGCTCATAGGTAGCACCGCTGTGACCCATCGAGACAATGGCACCGTGACTGCTCATGTATCGTGTCAGTTGATGGTCTTCATCTTTCTCAACGGCAATGGTAATAAGTTTGATCATCCCCGAAGCTGCTTGCTGATAGCGTTTGAACTGATCGATATCCGGTTTAACGATATGTTCTTCTGGTTGTGCACCTTTGTATTCAACATTAAGATAAGGTCCTTCGAAATGTACGCCTAAAATCTCAGCACCTTCCGGCTTGAGTTTCGCTACTTCAGCAACATTTTTTAATGCCTTTGTAAGGACTTCTTCACTTTGCGTTACGGTCGTCGGTAAAAATGAGGTGATCCCTTCAGAAGGTATACCCCTGAGTACCTTGATCAACCCTTCCGGATAGGCATCATTGGTATCAAATCCATACGCGCCGTGAACATGAACATCAATAAAACCCGGAAGGATCCGGTCATTTCCAACGTCAGTATCAACCTTTTTTGTCTGATAAGGATAGACACCAAGAATTTTACCATTATACACTTCCAGTTGTGCGGCTACAAACTGACTGGCAATCCATATTCGCTTGCTTTGTATGATCATTATGTTACCTCCGTTACGTTTATTATACAACGATTGACAACAACATGAAATACTACCGCCTAGTGGTTGTACTAACTTTCGGCCGGCTAGAGCGAATCAGACAACCGGGTTTATCACCAATCAAATCCGTGCGTTTCGCTAAGGTAAGGGCCTCTTTGACCAAATCATAATTCTGCGGATAGTTGAACTGCATCAAAGCCCTTTGCATCGCCTTTTCCTTCGACTTCTTCGCCACATAAATCGGCTTATCTGTGCGTGGATCGATGCCGGTATAATACATACACGTCGAAACCGTTGCCGGGGTCGGATAGAAATCCTGTACCTGCTTGGGAACGAAGTTGATTTTCTTTAAGTATACCGCCAGTTCGATGGCTTCCGTCAAATCACTGCCCGGATGTGAACTCATCAGATACGGTACTAAGAACTGATCTTTCTTGAATTTGCGGTTTTTCATTTCGTACTTTGCCACAAAAGCTTCGTAGGTTTTCTTACGTGGCTTACCCATGGCATCCAACACTTTATCGGAGACATGTTCCGGCGCTACTTTGAGCTGACCGGAAATGTGGTGTTCGACCAGTTCATCAAAGAAGGAATCGTCTTTATCGTAAAGTAAGTAGTCATAGCGGATGCCGGAGCGGATGAATACTTTCTTAACTTTGGGAATAGATCGCAACTTCTTTAACAAGGTAACATATTCCGAGTGATCGACGATGAGTCGTTCACATGGCTCAGGATGCAGGCACTCGCGATGCTTACACATACCATGATCGATCTGTTTGTCACAGCTGGGTCGATGGAAATTAGCGGTCGGACCACCGACATCATGGATATATCCTTTGAAGTCGGGTTGCTTGGTGATGATTTCGGCTTCCTTAAGCAAGGAGTCATTGCTGCGAGAGGAAATCGTACGTCCTTGATGCGTCGTCAGAGCACAAAAGGAACACGAACCGAAACAGCCACGATTGGATATCAGACTGAAACGGACTTCATCGAAGGCCGGGATATTTTTATACATCGGATGTGCCTGACGAGTATAGGGATAGCCGTAAACGCGATCCATTTCTCTACGCGATAAAGGCAGTGGAAACGGATTAACCACGACATACCAGCTGTCCTGTTGTTCAATCATGATTTTTCCCCAAATCGCATCCTGATTGGCCATCTGTAACTGATAGCTCTTCACATATTTTAATTTATCGTTGCGAATGTCGAAAAAGGTCGGTAACATTACCGCATCTTTTGGTAATACTTCTTTGTCTTTGCTTTTCCAAGCGGTTCCGCGAATATAGGTGATGGTCTCGATAGGCAATCCGCCATCAAGGGCATCGGCGATTTCAATGATTGTATTCTCGGCCATACCATAAGCAATTAAATCAGCCCCGGCATCGATCAAAATGGATTTGCGAACTTTATCATCCCAGTAATCATAATGTGCCAATCTTCGAAGAGAAGCTTCAATACCCCCTAAGATAATGGGAACATTCGGATATGATTTTCGTACGCACTGACTGTACACGATGACCGCACGGTCGGGTCGCCGATTGACTTCCCCGTTATCCGTATATTGATCTTTATCTCTTCTTTTGCGAGATACACTGTAATGATTAACCATGGAATCAATGTTTCCGGAGGTAACCAAAAATCCCAGTCTTGGTTCACCAAACTGCTCAAACGGCTCGCTCAAACGCCAGTCCGGTTGAGGTAAAATCGCGACTTTATAACCGTTGGCTTCCAAAGCTCTGGAAATGATGGCAACGCCAAAAGAAGGATGGTCGATATACGCATCCCCGCTTACCAAGATAAAGTCAGGACGATCCCATCCCAACGCTGTCATTTCCGCACGGTTTACCGGTAACATCATACAAGTAAAAAGCCGGACAACGCCGACTTACCCACGAATGATCTCTCCAAAAACGGCACCACCCAAACCCGCAGCATTGGCTTCAT
>PHAF01000049.1 GCA_002841605.1 Firmicutes bacterium HGW-Firmicutes-10
CAGCACCCCGTTCAATTACATTTTGAACTTCTTATGTCCACGATGCAAGTTGAAGTAGTTATATCCATTCGGACTGGATGTTACTAATTCAATTAACGAGCAAGGCAAAAGTTGTAAGTAAGTCTTTTTTTATTGCTCTTGTTTTGTTATAATGTGTTATGCTTTTGAAAGGATTTTTATGAACCAAAAATATATCCGTAATTTCTCTATTATCGCTCATATCGATCACGGAAAGTCAACGTTGGCTGACCGTATTTTAGAAATGACTAAAACGTTTGAAAACCGTGAGATGGTGGAGCAAATGCTCGACACCCTCGATTTAGAACGTGAGCGGGGAATAACCATCAAACTGAATGCCGTACAACTGAAATATACCGCCAAAGACGGAAATGAATACACCTTCCACTTGATCGATACCCCCGGACATGTGGATTTTACTTATGAAGTATCACGTTCGCTGGCCGCCTGTGAAGGGGCTGTATTGGTCGTCGATGCTTCTCAGGGGATCGAAGCTCAAACCTTGGCCAATGTTTATCTTGCTTTGGATAACAATCTGGAAATCATTCCAGTCATCAACAAAGTTGATTTACCTGCAGCCGATCCGATTCGCGTAATTGAAGAAATCGAAAACATCATCGGTTTGGAAGCGACCAATGCTCCGCAAATCAGTGCTAAAACCGGATTGAATGTCGATCAGGTTCTAGAAGCGATTGTAGCCAGAGTACCAGCACCCCAAGGTGATCCTGATGCTCCGCTCAAAGCGTTGGTTTTCGATTCGATTTACGACTCCTATCGCGGAGTCATCGCCTACGTACGAATCAAAGAAGGATCGGTCAAAATCGGAGATAAAATTCGCTTTATGGCAACCAATGCTTTTTATGAAGTCATTGAATGCGGCATCCGTACACCCAAAGAAATCAAACGCAGTTCCTTAAGCTGCGGAGAAGTCGGCTGGATCGCAGCCAGTATCAAGTCTGTCAAAGACGTTCACGTGGGGGATACGATTACCTTTGCTCAAAACGGTGCTATTGAACCGTTGCCGGGATACAGGACCTTGAATTCCATGGTTTTTTGCGGGTTGTATCCGATCGAATCCAATCGTTACAACGATTTGCGTGATGCTCTGGAAAAACTTCAGCTCAATGATGCGTCACTGAAGTATGAAGCTGAAACCTCTCAGGCACTGGGTTTCGGTTTCCGTTGCGGGTTTTTAGGCTTGTTGCACATGGATGTCGTTCAAGAACGCTTAGAACGGGAGTATAACCTCTCTCTGATCGCTACGGCACCTTCCGTCGTTTATCACGCGTTTATGACGGACGGTTCGATGATATCCGTAGACAATCCGTCATTACTGCCGGATGTACAGAAAATCCATCACATGGAAGAACCCTTTGTTCAGGCGACGATCATGGTCCCAACGGAGTATGTCGGACCTGTCATGGAGCTTTGCCAGAAAAAGCGGGGAATATACAAAGAAATGGTCGCAGTCGATGCCGGTCGGATGCATTTGCATTATCTGTTGCCGTTGGGAGAAATCGTATATGACTTTTTTGACCGATTGAAATCAGCGACCCGCGGATATGCCTCCTATGATTATGAGTTGGATGGATATTATGAATCAAAACTGGTCAAAATGGAAATCTTACTGAATTCAGAGGTCGTGGATGCGTTGTCGACCATCGTTCACCGTGATTTTGCTTATGCACGCGGTAAAGCGATCACAGAGAAAATGCGTAAACTCATACCGCGGCAACAGTTTGAGATTCCGATTCAGGCGGCGATCAACAATAAAATCATCGCTCGTTCAGATATCAAGGCATTGCGTAAAAACGTATTGGCGAAATGTTACGGCGGGGATATCACCCGAAAGAAGAAGCTGTTAGAAAAACAAAAAGAAGGCAAGAAACGCATGAAACAAGTGGGAAGTGTTGAAGTCCCGCAGGAAGCGTTTATGGCCGTGCTTTCAATGGATGAAGATTAGGCGGAACAATCCGCCTTTTTCTTACATTTTTTATGTATAAGTTTTCTTTTTATTCTCATGATTTACATACCCTCCCTTTATTGACAGCGCTTACATCGCTGAGTAAAGTAATAGGTAGAGTGAATTAAATCAAAGGAGATTTGAATGAAAAACTATCCGGCAGAGCCATTTCGCATCAAAGTAGTCGAAATGATGAAGAGCATGAGCAAAGAAGAACGTCAGGTTGCCATGGAGCAGGCAGGGTATAACACCTTTTTGCTTAAAAGTGAAGATGTATACATCGATCTGTTGACCGACTCCGGGACTACGGCCATGAGTGATCGTCAGTGGGCTGGAATGATGATCGGCGATGAAGCCTATGCGGGCAGCCGAAATTTTCTTCATTTGGATGAAACGGTCAAGGAGTATTACGGATTTAAGCATATGGTACCCACCCATCAGGGTCGCGGAGCTGAAAATCTGTTGTCGCGCTTAAAAATCAAAGCAGGGGACATCATTCCCGGAAACATGTATTTTACCACCACCCGCTATCATCAGGAAGCCAATGGCGGTATATTTAAGGATGTCATCATTGATGAAGCCCATGATTCACAGGCTATTCACCCCTTTAAGGGCAATGTGGACTTAAATAAACTTCAAAAACTGATTGATGAATTCGGGGCAGAGCGTATTCCTTATGTTTGTCTGGCAGTGACCGTCAATTTGGCCGGCGGACAGCCGGTATCGATGCAAAACATCCGCGAAGTCAGTGAGCTGTGCCATAAGCACGGGATCGATGTTTTTTTTGATGCGACGCGCTGTGTCGAGAATGCGTACTTCATTAAGAAACGTGAAGAGGGATACAAGCATGTATCCATCAAAGATATACTTTTGGAAATGATGAGCTATGGCGATGGTGCGACGATGTCAGGCAAAAAGGATTGTATGGTCAACATCGGCGGATTTTTGGCGATGAATGATGATGAACTGTTTGCTCGAAGCAAAGAGCTGGTCGTTGTGTTTGAAGGTATGCCGTCGTATGGCGGGATGGCCGGAAGGGATATGGAGGCCATGGCCATCGGTATCAAAGAATCGGTGGATTATGCCTATATATCGCATCGCGTCGAACAGGTGGCTTATCTGGGCGATCAGCTGATTGCGGCCGGAGTACCCGTCGTACAGCCGATTGGCGGACATGCGGTTTTCTTGGATGCCCGTAAGTTTTTATCACATCTGACTCAGGACCAGCTTCCTGCTCAGGCATTGGCTGCTCATTTATACATCGAATCCGGTGTCAGAAGCATGGAGCGCGGCATTGTTTCTGCCGGACGCAACAAAGAAACCGGTGAACACCACCGTCCTAAACTGGAACTAGTGCGATTAACGATACCGCGTCGGGTCTATACTTATGCACATATGGATCTGGTAGCCGATGCAGTCATCAATCTATACAATAACCGTGAGAAAATCACCGGTTTGCAGTTTGTCTACGAACCGCCGATGCTGCGTTTCTTTAACGCCCGCTTTAAACCTCTGTAAGCAAAATCCCCGTTTGGGGATTTTTTTTGTTATAATGGCACTGGTGATGAAGATGGAAGATATAGCAAAAAAAATAGAACAAATGCGGGCTTCTTTTGGCTGGGACAAAAGCGATACACCATTGATTTTGGCGAAATCAGTGTTTGTCGAGGCTGGGGAACTGCTGGAAGCAGCATCGCAGAATCCTACCGATCAACAGGAAACTCTGGATGAAGTAGCGGATGTGCTGATGTACGCGATTTCAATGTGCACCGATGCCGGAATTGACTATCGAAAGGTCATCGAAGCAAAAATCGAGAAGGTCAATGAAAAGTATGGAGCAAAATAAAGCGAAGTCTTTGTACTTACACGTCCCGTTTTGTCAGCACATATGCGAATACTGCGATTTTGTGCGCGTCGGATACCATAAAGACCTCTCAGATCGCTTTTTAGAGCGTTGTGAACAAGATTTATCCTATCGGCAGGGCGAAACCTTTGAAACGATTTATATCGGCGGTGGGACTCCCAGCGCGCTTTCACTTGATCAGCTAAGCAAATTACTGATTATGTTAAAACCTTTTAGGGGCAATGAATGTGAAATGACCATGGAAGCCAATCCGGAGAATTTTGATGAAGAGAAAATAGAGGTTTGTGTCAAATACGGAGTCAATCGTATTTCACTCGGCGTTCAATCTGTACAGCCCAAGCTGCTGAATCTGATCGGTCGAAAACATACGATGACGGATGTGGAAAATGTCATCAGACTATTGCGCAAGCACGGGATCGAAAATATCTCCACTGATGGCATGTATGGATTGCCAACTCAGACACTGAATGATTTTAAGGATACGCTGACATGGATGATTGATCAACAGTTGCCACACCTCTCGCTTTACGCATTAACGATCGAACCAAACTCCGCCTTTGGACGCAAACACATCAAAAGTGTTGATAACACACTGGAAGGTGAGTTCTACCAGTTGGCTTGTGATATGTTAAGTGCTGCGGGGTATCAGCACTATGAAATCAGTAATTTCTGTTTACCCTCTAGAGAAAGCCGACATAATCTTACTTATTGGCATTATGAAGACTTCGCTGCGATCGGTCCGGGAGCATCGGGCAAAGAGAATCATCGGCGTTACACCGTAACCAGAAGCCTTCACCGTTACCTGAGTGGGGAAAACAAGTTCGATGAACAAATCGATCTGAGCAAAGAGGATGAAATGTTTGAGTTTGTAATGATGGGATTGCGTTTACAGTCCGGTATCGAGCGTAAAAGTTTCTATGATCGTTTCGGTGTCGATATTGAATCGGTATTTTCGCAGGCAATCGAAAAGAACATAAAAAAAGGGTGGCTGAATCTCAGCGACACCCATTGTAAAGCCAGTGAAGAAGGAAGACTATTTCTCCACGATGTTTTAATCGATTTTATGTAAGTCGAGCCAATACACAGACATTCGGTCGATTTTCTCTAAAACGACATAACCAGCCTTCTCAAACATACCGGCAGTTCCCCGATATTTCAATGCAAAATCACCATCGGAATCGACCGGGACAGCCAGCATTCCGTCATATCCAAGCTGACGGTAATGCTTGATGGCCGCTTCAAGTAAAGCAGATGCAACTTTCATGTTGCGATATTGCGGATCGATGACAAAACATATAGTCAAGGCCGTTTTTTCGTCTTTGAACGGATCAAAAAGCATACCTTTTAGGCGCATAAATGATTGTGCATCATTGGCATTGAGCCAACCGATGCATCTTTGCTCATCAAAGGCCAAAAATCCGTGCATTTCATGCTTATTGATGGCATCGATGGCATCGGCTTTGTTTTGTGAAGCAGACTGGTTTTTCCACTCTTCAAAATTATGAGCATTATGATAAAAACGACAGTAACAGCCTGCCCAGTGTGGGGCATGACCGAAATCCAACCGCTCAAGATAATCAGTGAAATCTTGTGCAGTGCACTCCCAAAGGGACTTAATGGTCAGTTTCATTTTTCTTGTACGCCATGATCAGTGCCTGTGTACCCAACTGACCATATCCTTCATCAAGCAGCTGACGATAAAGAGCTAGCACCTGATGGACCACCGGAAGGGAGATGCCGGTTTTGCCCGCTTCTTCTTCGACCAAAGTAAGATCTTTGATGAAATGATGGATATAAAATCCCGGATCATAATTGCCGGAAAGTATTTTCGGTCCATTGTTGCTTACTTGCCATGAACCGGCAGATCCACCTGCTACCGCTTTTAAAACGATGTTTGGATCAACTCCGGCGTTTTTTGCATAATACATGCTTTCACTGATAGCCGCAATATTTCCGGCTACGACGATTTGATTGGCCATTTTGCAATGCTGACCCGAACCCGCTTTACCGATATAGGTTATGGTTTTTCCCATCAGCGCAAATAACTCACCGGCTTCTTCAAAATCACTTTGATCACCACCGACCATAATGGAAAGTGTTGCATTTTTTGCGCCGATGTCACCACCGGATACCGGAGCATCCAGCATTCGCAAACCGTTGGACTGAGCTAAGACATACAGTTTCTCGGCTAAAGTCGGAGAAGAGGTTGTCATATCAATGCATAATGTTCCTTTTTTGACATTATTGAAAACACCTTCTGTTGAGGCATATACGGATTCGACATCCTTCGGATAACCGACCATCGATATCACGACATCCGCATCTTTGACTGCTTCCGCAATTGAATCATAAACTTCAGCTTTCTCCTTCAAATTTTCTGCCTTTTCTTTGCTGCGCGTATAAATACTGACCGGATAACCGGCATCGATCAGATGTGATACCATGCTGTTACCCATGACACCTGTTCCAATCCAAGCAATTTTTTTCATATTTAACACTCCTTTGGTAATATTATAGCATGTCAATTTCGTTACTTGCATCAATCCTTGGAATATGTTAAAATACACATGCTTTATTTCTGGGTTTTGCGGATGCCTCGTCCCTTTACTCGGATATGAAGGTCTAGAAAAAATGGAGGAAACAGATGATTTCAAAAGAACAAAAGCAGGCGATCATTAAGGACTTCGCTCGCACAGAAGGTGATACCGGTTCTGTTGAAGTTCAAGTAGCTGTATTGACGACGAAAATCAACGTCTTGACAGAGCACTTGAAAATTCACAAAAAGGATTACCATTCACTGCGCGGACTACTTAAAATGGTTGGCCAGCGCCGCAGCTTCTTGACTTATCTTCGCAATAACGATGTCAATCGTTACCGTGAATTAGTCAGTCGCTTGAACTTAAGAAAGTAATTCGTAAGAAAGCCGGAAACGGCTTTTTTATTTGAAATCACCAGTGAACAGGTGTATACTAATAGTGTCAGACAGGAGGATTCGTTATGGCACAAATCCTGAAACCGGAACTAAAAGAAGCAATCATCCAATCAGCGAGAAATGAGTTTTATACCCATGGTTTTGAAGGGGCTTCCATGCGCAACATCGCAAAAGCAGCCCATATGACCGTCGGTAATTTGTATCGCTATTTTGAAAATAAAGAGGATTTGGCGGATGCCTTATTATCCTCGACCATTGACAAACTCGACAAAATCATCACAGGTGAAATCAATAATCTGCCGTCAAATATGATTGACGATCAAAGACGTACCATTGAATTTGATGCACGGATCCGGCGTCTGTCGATGGGATTTGCTCATGTCTTTGAAACGGAACGTAAAGAATTTATGACTTTGATACGACATCAACGCATGGCCGATCAAGTGGTGAGTTCAATAAAAAAGATGCTTACATTGATCATCGAACGATGGTTTTCTCAGGTTGACTTGTTTGACCGACGTATCGATATGATCACTTCCATGCTTGCCAGTGCTATATTCTGCGGACTGGTTCGGCTTTTTGAAGATTCTTTAGAAAGCGGACAAGAAGAAATCGAATGGATGATCATGACTTATTTAAACTTGTTTACACTGATGATATCCGCGGGAGATTTGCATTATGAGAAAAAATAAATGGAAGATCATTGTCATATCCCTTGTGATGATTACGGGAATCGTTTCTGCGATTCTCTTTTCTGCGAAAGAAAAGCCGCCTGTGATTGACGAAAAAGTCACTCAGGTCAAAGTATTGAGAATTCGGGAGACTGTGAATGATGAGTTTGTAAAATACATCGGAGTCATTCAACCGAAATCGATACAACAGGCGACATTTTCGACCATTGGAACGATCGAACGAGTATATGTCACGGAAGGTCAGAATGTCAAAAAAGGGGACTTGCTTGCATCCATCGATTCGGCTCAGGCGAGAATTCAAGTTCAAAATGCTCAAGAAAACCTGAAAGCTGCCGATTCACAGCGCAGACAGGCTGCCGCCAACATGAAGGCAGAAGAGCAGGATTATCTTGACAAGAAAAACAAGGCTGATGAAGCACTTGAGGTATTAAGACTGGATTATCTGAATAAACAGGAGATATCCGATCAAGCCTATCAGCAGTATCAAGATGATCTAGCTGAATTTGGAGAGGGCTCCGAGCAAGCCAATGCATCTTTTATCGAATACAACCAGAAAAATGCTGCTGCCATCGCCGCAAAAGCAGAGTACGATGCTTCCGTTGCCAATGGTGTGCCCGCGGAAGTCAATATAGCCAATTCACGCTATCAGGCAGCCAAAGCCAGTTATGATGCCGCCAACGCTCAATATACGATTGCAAAGAACAATCTGACTTATGCCAATAATAACTTGGAGTCTACCCGCGTTTATGCTAGCATGGATGGACTTGTAATCAAGGTCGTATCCAACAGCGGCGAACTTGCGACACCGCTAGCACCGGTCGTCGTTGTATCGTCCTATCAGATGTCAGCAGTCATCGGTATATCTCAGTCGATGATCAATACCATAAAAGTTGGTCAAACCGCCGAAATCACGGTAAATCAGATCAGTTATTTCGGAAAGGTTTATGAGATCGCAAAAATACCGGATTCTACGAGCCGGACGTATCAGGCTTTTGTATCCATTGATGATTACACACAGGTCAATATCGGGGAGACAGCAGGAGTATCCATTGATTTGGGTCAAAGAAGCGGCATTTGGCTGATGCTCAACACGATTTTAAATGATGGAGAAGATTATGTTTACATCGTCATCGATGATCGAATCGTCAAACGTAAAGTAAGCCTTTCGACTATCAATAACCAAATGGTGTTAACGACCGGTTTAAATGCAGGGGATATGGTCGTGATCGAAGGCGGGCGTATGGTTCAGCCGGGTGTCAAAGTTAAGATTGCCGAGGTTGTTGATAATGAGTAAGCTGGTCAAACTGTTTATCCAAAAACGGCAAATCGTGCTTTTGTCTTTGGTGTTTTTTGTTTTTTTCGGTATGTACAGTTATTATCTGATTCCAAAACAGGAAAATCCCAATACCAATTTGCCGGCAGCATTGATCACTACTGTTTATCCGGGAGCAACTTCATCCGAAGTCGAAGAAATGGTCACGAAAAAAATCGAAGACAAACTCTCTCGTTTGCCGGGTATTGATGTACTTAATTCATATTCCGTTAACAGCGCATCGGTGGTCGTCATCATGTTTAAAATCGATGTCGATCCGGAAGTGGCAATGGTGCATGTAAGGGAACTGATTGCCGATGTTCAAAAACAGCTGCCTCCGTTAGCGATGGAAAGTGTCATCAAGACCGATCTTACTGAAGTGCCACAGTTTATCATTTCATTATCGAATGATGATTATGACATGGATGATTTGGTTTCCTATGCAAAAAATATCCAATCGGAAATCGAAGGTGTCAATGGTGTGACGCGGGTGGATATCGATGGCAATCTTGAGAAACAAGTCGTCATCAACGTAAACATCGACGATCTCTATTTATACCGGGTATCCATGGAAACAATTGTCGGATTGTTGCAGGCACAAAATCTGACGATTCCCTCGGGTTCGATCGATTATGATGATTTGAAAATAAATGTTCAAACCCCCGCAACGTTTGAAACACTTAAAGACATCGAAAATATCGTCATCAGCGGATCAATGGAACAAGTAGGGTTTGTCCGCTTAAAGGACGTAGCAACTGTCAGCATTGAATCAAAAAATCAGTATTACTATCAGCACAATGGTCAAAACGCAGTACTTTTGACCGGCTATTTTGAAAATGATACCAATGCGGTCATCATTGGGTCAAATGTCAGAAAAGTCATCGACCGAATGAAATCACAAGTCCCTGAGGATATTGAGTTCACAGAAGTTACCTATTCACCGGAGGACATTGATCGATCCATCAACTCCTTTATCTTCAACTTGATGGAAAGTGTTATATTGATCGTTATTATCGTAATGATCGGTGTACATTTGCGCAATGCTTTAATCATGTCTATCATCTTGCCTGTTTCTATACTGATTACCTTTATAGTTATGTTTATCTTGAAAATCGAATTTCACTTCATATCCATTGCGGCTTTGATTATTTCACTGGGTATACTGGTGGATAACGGCATCGTCATTTGTGAGGCGATTCAAAGCCGATTGAATGCCGGCGAAGAAAAGCTTTCGGCCATAGAAAATGCGGTCAAAGAAACTTCACGCCCGATATTCACATCGACATTGACAACCATCGTCACTTTCGGAATACTGTTGTTTATTCCCGGTGTCATCGGTAAAACCGTAGCGACGATTCCAATCGTCATCATATCAACCCTGGTAGCCTCTTATTTTACGGCAATGCTCATTTTGCCGGTGTTTGCTTATTTATTTTTTAAACCGGAAAGCCAACAGCGAATCGAAAAGACCAATCGTTCAATCATTCGTCGTTTTTTCGATGAAATGCTCATCGCCGGACTGAGATATCCGAAAACAGCCATTTCGATCGCATTTGCGACACTGCTTGTTGCCGGATTGTTGTTTACTCAGCTGAATATGAGTTTCTTCCCATACTCGGATAAGCCGGTCATTTACATCAATGTTGAAACAGAATCGGCTTCTTTGACAAAAACTGCTAAGGTGCACGATCAAATCTATCAGATCGTTACACAATTCGATGAAGTAAAACGAGTGACATCTTCCATCGGTACCGGATTACCCAAGTTCTTTATTACAGTCGTCAACAGCAGCCCTTCATCCGATGTAGCCCAACTGCTATTAACGATCGATTTGAAGGGCAGCAAGTATAAAAGCAACGAAGAAATCGGATTTGCTATTCAACAAAGACTAAATGATTCCATCGTCGGTGCTAAAGCGGAAGTCCGCTATCTTGAATATGCCATGCCGGTAGAAGCTAAGCTAGTTTTTGCCTTAAAAGGCGATGACTTGGATGATTTGCTTGCGACATCATCGAACATACGCGATTTATTGTCGACGATTCCGGGAACGACGACGATCCGTGATTCTTTTATCCCAAAGGAATATGAGTATGTGGTCCGGATTGATGAAGATTATCTTGCCACCAGCGGAATTTTGAAGTATGACATCGTTAAGCAAATCAATACTGCTTTAATGGGTGCTACGCCTTCGGGATTTAAATCCGGTGGTACAGAGATGGATATTTTGGTAAAAGGTGACATAACCACCTTGGAACAATTGTACCGTTTACCGATAAAATCCTCAGCTACCAATGCATACATGCAATTGAGTCAGTTGGCTCGGATCGATATCCAAGCAACACTTCCATCGATTTACCGTCAAAACCGTAAACGTACGGTAACCGTACTGGCGGATGTTTTGCCCGGTTATTCTGCCGCATCGATTGAACTGGCATTTAAAGACTTGATCACCGATGACATGCTGATTGGTGACACGCAGATTGATTACAAAGGCGAGTTGAAAAATATCACCGACCTGGTTTCAAATCTCGGTGTATCTGCACTGATAGTCATCGCGCTGATTTACATGATTTTACTCGTACAATTTGACAAATTATCCAAACCGCTGATTATCATGACCAGCATCCCGCTGTCATTGACCGGAGTCTTTCTGGGGTTATTTATCTTTCAAATCGATATTCAAGCCATGGCATTGCTAGGTGCGGTTAGTTTGATCGGTATCGTGGTCAACAATGGTATTTTACTAATGGAAGTCATGGATGAAGGCGTGCGAATGGGTAAATCCATCGTCACCAGTTGCAAACAAGCCGTGGATCAACGGTATCGCCCGATCATGCTGACGACATTAACGACTTGTATCGGTTTGCTTCCGCTGATCATTTCCAATGATCCCATGACTGCACCGATGGCTTTGGTTTTGTTTTTCGGCTTACTGATGTCCACCATTTTAACGATGGTCATCGTGCCTGTGTTGTATCATTTGATCATTAAAGAAAACAGGGGTTAAAAAATCCCTTTTTATAAGCTAAAATAGAGGAGTAAGCGTTTACACAACAAAGGAGATCAAAATATGAGCAGAGCCATTCGGGTATGTGTATGGGGCATCGGTGCGATGGGTGCCGGAGTCATCAAGGCATTATCATCAAAAAAGGGTGTGGAAATCACCACAGTCATCGCCAGAGGCGATAAAGTAGGACGAAGGGTCGATGAACTTGTCGATTTACTGAATCCTTTTCCGCTACTTATTTCAAATGAATCTGACGGATTGAATCAAACAGATGCTGATGTGGCCATATTATGTACGGACTCATTTGTCAAAACGTCAAAAGATAAAATTTTGGCTTGCATTGAGAGAAAAATGAATGTCATCTCGATCGCTGAAGAAATGGCCTATCCATTTGCAGCGGACAAAGAAACCGCTGAATTGATCCAT
>PHAF01000050.1 GCA_002841605.1 Firmicutes bacterium HGW-Firmicutes-10
CGTATCCGATAATGAAAAAAATCTGATTATAAGCCCAACTGAGGATACTTTTTAATAATTTTGTTATAGAAAAATTTTCCATGGAGTCCTTTCATTTAAAAACCTGCGCATTAACGCAGGTTTAAGTTACTCAATTCCTAATAATTTGAATATAATCGAACCATATTGAAGGATCAGAGGTGCAAATACCAAGGCAACGATTGACATCAATTTGATCAAGATGTTCATCGCCGGACCTGCGGTATCCTTAAAGGGATCCCCAACCGTATCACCGACGATTCCGGCATTATGAGCAAAACTGCCCTTACCGCCATGAACCCCGGATTCAATATATTTCTTAGCATTATCCCAAGCCCCGCCGGCATTCGACATCATGATTGCAAGCAATACACCCGTCGTAATCGTACCGGCAATCATTCCGCCCAGTGTCTCAACCCCAAACAACAAACCGACAGAGATTGGAACGACGATGGCCAATATACCCGGTAAAACCATTTCTTTAAGTGCAGCTTTCGTCGATATTTGAACGCACTTCTCATAATCCGGTAAGGTCGTTCCTTCCATGATACCTGGAATATCCTTAAACTGCCTGCGAACCTCGATGACCATTTCATTAGCCGCTTTGGAAACGGATTTTAATGTCAGAGCACTGAATAAGAAAGGTAGCATACCGCCAATCATCAAACCAATCAAACTCAACGGATTGAGCAGGTTGATGCTTGTCATCTTGACTGCTTCTGCATAAGCCGCAAACAATGCCAATGAAGTCAATGCTGCTGAACCGATCGCAAATCCTTTACCGATGGCTGCCGTCGTATTACCGACCGCATCTAACTTATCCGTGATTTCCCGTACTTCAGGAGGTAAATCTGCCATCTGGGCTATACCACCGGCATTATCTGCAATCGGACCATAAGCATCGACCGCAACCGTGATTCCCGTAGTTGACAACATACCGACAGCAGATAAAGCAATCCCATAAAGTCCCATTGTCGGATTTTGTGCTCCCCCCATGACATAGTAAGATACGATGATACCAATAACGATGAAAATCGTCGGAGGCATAGTTGAGAACATACCTTCACCTAAACCCGCGATAATATTGGTGGCCGAGCCGGACATCGACTCGTAGGCGATTCGTTGAACCCGCGCAAAATCCGCAGAAGTAAATAATTCAGTAGTCATACCAATCAGAACCCCGACAAGCAAACCAGCCGCGACCGGATAGAAAGCCATGGAGTTACCAAATACCACATCACTCAAGATCCATGTTGCAATCAACACGAAGATACCGGCCGCATAGGTCCCGATATTCAATACGCGTTGTGCATTGGGATGATGGGACGCACGTACGATGATGATTCCGATGATCGAAGATACGATACCGATAGCAGCAAGCACCAATGGAAATAATGCTCCGTTACGACCAAACACGATTGAACCCAGCGTTATGGCTGAAATGATCGAACCGACATACGACTCAAACAAGTCCGCACCCATACCGGCAACATCGCCGACGTTATCACCGACATTATCTGCTATGACGGCTGGATTCCGTGGGTCGTCCTCTGGAATACCGGCTTCCATTTTACCAACCAAGTCTGCTCCGACATCAGCTGCCTTGGTATAAATACCACCGCCTACCCGAGCAAACAAAGCAATGGATGAAGCACCTAAGCCAAATCCTGTCATATTCAATACATCACCGCTAAAAATCATCAATAAAACACCTAGACCGACGATTCCCAGACCGACGACGGACATACCCATGACTGCTCCACCGGAGAAAGCGATGGTCAAAGCCTTTTTCTGACTTGTCCGGGCAGCTTGAGCCGTTTTGACATTGGCTTGGGTAGCAATCTTCATTCCGAAGAAACCGGCAAGCATAGACAACATTGCTCCCAATACAAAAGCCATCGCTGTCTCAATATTTATAGCAAAAACCAGAGTAACCGTAACCAGAGCCGCAAATATGCTCAAATACTTATACTCACTTTTGAGAAAAGCCATGGCCCCATTATGAATAAATCCGGCAATTTCTTGCATCCTTGGCGTTCCTTGTTCAGCACGTATGACTACAAAGCTGAGATAAACCGCAAAGAGTAATGCAACAATACCAACTACAATAACTCCTACAAATAGTAAATCCATTTTTCCTCCTCGACATTCAACTGCCATTTCTGATTCTGCGAAGTAAACGCTATACTTAGGTTATCTATGTCAACGAGATACTCTCTGATACTTATTTTATCAGAAGTCCAACGGCGGTTCTACATAAAATATGTGAAATTCACAAAGAATATGAAACATCGTTCACCTTAAAAACTTTCACCTAACATTGGTAGACACCAACTTCAAATTTTGTTACAATATGGCAGATGAATTATTTAGCCTGATTCATCAAAAAAAGTGCGTTAAAAAAACATAAAATATGCTAAAATATTGTTAATAAATGACGTCCGCCAAAGGAGTTCCAATGAAATTTATTTATAAATACGATAAGCTGATCATCATTTCCTTGACTGTTACTTTGGGTCTGCTATTAAGTATGACCAATGTTTTAAACCAATTATTACCAGAACCAACGATTGGATACCAGTTTAAAGTTGACGGTGAAGTCTGGTTTGTGCTTGAAAGCAAAGACGAGATCCATCGCATGTTGCAAGTATATAAGAACAAATATATGAAGAACATCGATGAAAATGCACAAGTTCGTAGCATTCAGTTTGAACAAGACATTGAAATCAATGAAATCGAAGTGAAGGATGAGGTTTTTGTTTCGGTAAAAGAAGCAGAAGCAATGATCAATGAAAACGAAGATGAAGCGGTTTATCATACCGTTGTTCCAGGTGACAGTTTCTGGATGATTGCTAAAGAGAGTGAAGTTCCCTTGGCGAAACTCATTGAGTATAATCCGGACATGAATCCTGAGCGTATTTGGCCGGGTAATAAAATCATGTTTAAACCAGCTGATCCTAAGCTGGATATTATAGTGCAATTTCAAAACACGATGATAGAACCTGTTGAATTTTTAACAGAGTACATTCAAGATAATTCGCTGTATGCATCGCAGCGGGTAACCACTAAAAATGGGGTCGAAGGTGAAAAACGTGTCACGTATGACATTACGATGAAAAACGGATATCCGACGGCTATTGAAGTATTGAATGAGGAAGTGTTGGTCGAACCTGTTACCCGTGTGGTAAGAGTTGGGACAAAACGTACATTGACTCGAACCAGCACGACAAATTTTGGGGTTGTTTCGGGGCGGTTTACCAGTCCGTTTGGCTATCGTAAAGACCCGATTTCAGGTCTTCGTAAGTTTCATGACGGTATTGATATCGCAGCACCACGCGGAACTCCGGTTTATGCCTATACCAACGGTAAAGTCGTAACTGCCGGTTGGGGTAATATGACCGGAAACTATGTTGTTATCGATCATGGCGGCGGATTAAGATCCAAATATTATCACTTGTCGAGTATTTCTGTCAAAGTCGGACAAATAGTCAAAGTCGGAGAAAAAATAGGCGGTGTAGGTACCACAGGGTACAGTACCGGAAATCATCTCCACTTCACGATTACAAAAAACGGTGTTGCCGTAAACCCGTTATTATATCTATAAGTTTGCAGCGAGTATGAAAATGCTTGCTTTTTTGTTAATTTAGGTGAAGAGGAGTATAATGAATATTACAGGAGGCGGTAATTATGGATATATTAACGATTCTTAACTCGCTTCAGGATAAACAAACCGTTAATCAACTGACAAAATCTGTTGGTGCGGATTCCGCTCAAGTCAAAAAAGCTGTGGAGTTGGGTTTACCGATGTTGATGCAAGCCATGAGCAACAACGTAAAAACTCCGCAAGGAGCAGCAGATTTGGCGAAAGCACTGGATCAACACAAAGAGGATCCAGTGGATGATGTTCTCGGATTTTTAAATGGGGCGGATATCAACGACGGAAAGAAAATCTTAGGACATGTCTTCAATCAAAAAACTCAAACGGTCGAGAAGAACCTTGCGGCTCAAACCGGTATGTCGAGCAGTCAAGTTGAAAAACTGTTGGCTCAATTGGCTCCGGTCGTTTTGGGTGCTTTAGGCAAGGAAAAGAATCAAAAAGGCATTGATGCCAATGGTTTGACCTCCATGTTACCAATGATCACAAAACTTTTAGGTTCAGGTTCTAGGGATGATGTTTTAGGGATTGCTTCGAAATTATTGGATGCCGATGGTGATGGTGACATCATGGATGATGTATCAAAAATGCTCGGCGGATTCTTTAAGAAATGATGATAAGGACACCCAAATGTCCTTTTTTTGTCTTTGACACAAAAATATTTCATCACAGTCATATCGGTTGAAACTGAAAGTTGAATTGATATACTTAGTTTATCAATCATAAAATATCATGATATTCAGGTCAAAGATGAATAAGCAACTTTTATGATGGAATTAAGCCATAAAAGAGTTAATTTCAGAAAGGAGTTCTCCCAATGAGAGAATCACTATCCATTGTACTCTCCGGTGAAGCGGGTCAAGGTTTACAAACCATCGAAGAATTCTTAGTTGAAGCTTTGTCAAACGAATACTACGTCTTCACTTCCAAAGAAGTCATGTCACGGGTACGCGGCGGTAACAACTCCGTCGAAATCCGTATTGCTTCTACCCCGGTATACGCATTACGCTATACCATCGATTACTTATTCTTATTGAACAATCACTCCTTCTACCGCCTTGCGAAGCGTATCGACGCTGATACCGTTGTTTTCGGCGAAGAAGGATTTTTAAGTGATGATGAGAAAGCGAAATACAATGTCGATCTGACAACGTTTGACCTTTCCGTGCTGGCCAAAAAGGCTGGCAGCAAACTGTATGCCAACACCATATTGTTTGGATACATTGCGGGCATGCTCGATTTGAGTCAAAGTCACGGACACAATCTGATCGCAACACGCTTTGAAAGCCGTGGTGAGAAAGTCATTCAAGACAACATCAATGCCTATGACGTGGGTTATGAGTTAGGACTTCCTTTTAAAGTCAAAATTCAAATCAAAAAGCGTACCGACAACAAATCCTATGTCATCATGGACGGAAACAAATCCTTAGGAATCGGCGCATTGGCCGGAGGTGTCAATTACATCGCATCCTACCCGATGTCCCCTGGAACCAGTTTGTTAAGTTATCTGTCCTCCAAAGGCGAAGAATTCGGAGTATTGGCCGAACAAGCCGAAGATGAAATCGCGGCACTCAACATGACCATCGGCGCATGGTATGCCGGTGCCAGAGGTATCGTTACGACTTCCGGTGGAGGCTTTGCCTTAATGACCGAAGCCGTGTCGCTGGCCGGTATCACCGAAAATCCTGCCGTCATCCACGTTGCCCAACGCCCGGGACCTGCCACCGGCTTACCTACTCGCACCGAACAAGGGGACTTAAACCTCGTCGTCTATGCCGGCCACGGTGAATTCCCGAGAATCGTTCTTGCGCCAGGAAAAACCGAAGATGGAATCCTTTTGGCCCAGAAATCATTCTGGCTTGCAGACAAGTATCAAGTACCGGTCTTCATTCTTTCCGATCAATACTGGCTGGAATCAATGAGTCAAATGGAACCCTTTGAATTATCGGATAAATATCTGGAAACCTTTACGGTAACCACTGAAAAAGGATATAAGCGATATAACTGGGATACCACCATCTCCCCGCGTGGAGTTCCAGGCTTTGGCGAGGGGTTCGTCAAAGCGGACAGTGATGAGCATGATGAAGAAGGGCAAATCACTGAAGACTTCGATGTCCGCGTCCGCATGCATGAAAAACGTCTGGCGAAGCGCGAATTATTACTTGAAGATTATATCGAACCCGAATTCTTGGGGAATAAGGACAGTAAGAATTTATTGGTCGGATGGGGATCGACGTATGGCGTACTAAAAGAGTTGGTCGAATCTACGGATTTGGATGTCAGCTTTATGTACGTTAAACAACCATTCCCGTTGCCATTATCTCTGAAAGAACATTTTGAAGGCAAAAATGTCATCGTCGTTGAAAACAATGCGACCGGACAATTTGCCAATATCTTGAGATTAGAACTAGATGTAAAAATAAATCATCGAATCTTAAAATACAACGGTGAACCCTTCCATATCGAAGAAATCGAAGCGAAGGTCAAGGAGGTGCTGAAATGAGCAAGTTTGAATTTGATCGCGAACTGGATATTGCGTGGTGTCCGGGGTGCGGAAACTTCCCGTTACGCAACGGATTGATTAAGGCATTAAAAGAACTAGATCTTGATCCGACTCAAGTCGTATTTTCATCTGGTATCGGACAAGCTGCAAAAATGCCTCAATACATCGACGC
The DNA here is from genome assembly GCA_002841605.1 of Firmicutes bacterium HGW-Firmicutes-10. Taxonomy (GTDB): domain Bacteria; phylum Bacillota_I; class Bacilli_A; order Erysipelotrichales; family Erysipelotrichaceae; genus UBA2227. The sequence goes on from PHAF01000050.1 coordinate 6,349, forward strand.
CAACTATTTCAACGGACTTCACGGTCGTGGATTAAGCGTCGCTCAAGCCGTTCAATCGGTCAATCCGAAACTGACTGTGATTGCGGAAGGCGGTGACGGCGATATGTATGGTGAAGGTGGTAATCACTTGTTGCACAACATCCGCCGTAACCCCAATCTTGCGCATATCGTCCATAACAACATGATTTATGGTCTGACGAAAGGTCAGGCATCCCCGACCTCTCAAAAAGGCATGGAAACCAATGTTCAGGTCAGTGGCGTTTATAACGAACCGCTCAATCCGATCGCATTGGCATTGGCTTTGGGTGCTACATTTGTTGCACGGGCATTTACCGGTGACACCGAACGGACCAAAGACATCATCAAAGCAGCCATTCAACACGAAGGCTATGCGCTGGTCGATATCTTCCATCCGTGTCCGACCTTTAATAAGATCAACACATTTGCCTGGTATAAAAACAACACATACTGGCTTGACGAGAACCATGATCCATCCGATCTAAAGAAGGCGATGGATATGGCGATGAATGATGAAAAGTATGCGCTTGGCATATTATATAAGAAAGAAGGTCAATTGACCTTTGATCAGGCACATCCGGTCTATAAAAATGATCAGACACCGATCGTGCTCCGCAAGCGCGATATCAAGCAAGTTCAGAAATTGATTCGATAGTAAACAAACCGGAGAAATCCGGTTTTTATGATAAAGCGTTAAACTGAAATACGATAAAGGTACCTATGATATTGCAGGTTTCGACTATTTTGTCATGAATAATATCTTCATTAAACTATACCATCTTAATAAAATAAGATATAATATTGATAGAATTTGGTAAGTTATGCAGTATTTTGTTAGAAAGTAGGGAACTTATGATCGACAACGGAATGAATATCACCTTTGACTTAGAGTCAATGGAACTCATCTATAACCAAGAGAGCTTCGGACCCATTACTGAAAAGCGTCGGTTGGACGATGTGCGGACAACCTTGCGCGATCCTCAAGCCAATGGGCCGGAAATTCTCTATAGCATCGCAATGGATGTCGGTTTGAAAAAAGACCAGGAAACACTGGTAAAGCACAATCTTTTGTATGGGGCCTGCCTCTATAACAAAGGTCAAGTCGGAGAAGAACCCGTCCGCTCCCAAGGTCATATTCACTTTCAATCACCCTCATGCAACTGTTCGACCGGAGAACTTTATGAGATCTGGCATGGCAAGGCTATCGTTTTTATGCAAGAAACAGCTTCAGACCATCCGGGTCGGATCTTTGCCATCGAAGGCAAAGAAGGGGATGTCATCCTGGTTCCTCCGGGGTGGGCACATTATACGGTCAATGCCGATATTGACGAGCCCATGGCCTTTGGGGCATGGTGTGTACGTGATTACGGCTTTGATTACAAAGAAGTAAGAAAACACCGCGGATTGGCCTATTATCCCATCGTCAATGATTCTGAAATTGACTTTATACCCAACCCCCTCTATCAACAAGTCGATATCATCCGAAAATCACCTAGAAAGTATACGGAATTTAATTTGGATTACTCAAAATCGCTTTATGAGCAGTTTCAGGACGACCCCCACCGATTTGATTTTATTCCCAATCCCGATTTAGTAGAAGATCTTTGGATAAACTTTACCCCGTAGGAGGACCATTATGGAAATCAGAAAACCGAAAAACATCCACGCCTATCTCAATGGCGTGATCGAAGGTGAGCAAGTATCTCACTATATCAAACCATACAAGGATGTCGTACAGATTTATAAAAACAAAGATGAAAATCTTCCGTTGGATACGACGATGTACGAGGTCTACTCGCTGTTTGATCAAAACGACAAGTCTTTATTGTGGGGATTGACGATTTTGCGTCCAATCACAGTCGCCCAAGAGTGCAACATGACCCGCGGACACTATCACGCCAATCAAGGCGAACCGGAAATATATTTCGGACTTGCCGGCCGGGGATTATTGATGTACATGCGTGAAGATGAAATATTTGCGGAGGAAGTCTTTGAAGGCTCGATTCATTATATTGACGGAAAATATGCTCACCGGCTCATCAATACCGGCAGCACCGACTTGAAAGTAGGGGCTTGCTGGCCGAAGTTGGCAGGGCATGATTATAAAGCCATCGAAGAAAAACCTTTTTCTGTGCGCGTGTATAAGAAAGATGGTAAAATTGTCTTAGAATGATGCGGAGGTAACGCTATGCAAACCTGGTTCAAATTTAAACCGACGTTTAAAGAAATGATTTGGGGCGGAGACCGCCTGAAGAGAGAATTTGGCTATGATATCCCTTCGAATCAAACCGGAGAAGCCTGGATCATCAGTGCTCACCCCCAAGGGGAATCCATCGTCGAAAACGGGGATGCGGCCAATGTACCGCTGAGTCAGTTGTATAAAATGATCCGCCCATATTTCGGCCCCGGAAAAAATGCTGAATTTCCAATCATGGTCAAAATCATCGATGCCAATAAAGATCTAAGCGTTCAAGTTCATCCGGACGATGAGTATGCGCGCAGAGTGGAAGATTCATTAGGCAAGTCGGAGAGCTGGTATGTCCTTGACTGTCAGCCGGAAACCCGGATGGTCATGGGTCATCATGCCCGCACCAGCGAAGAGTTCAATGCTCATTTGCTATCAGGCAACTATGACACACTGTTTCGCAATCTGACCGTAAACAAAGGCGATTGCTTCGATGTTTCTGCCGGAACCATTCATGCCATCTGTGAAGGTACATTGCTTTACGAGGCTCAGGAAAACTCCAATGTGACCTACCGGGTGTATGATTATGACCGTGTGGACGCCAAAGGAAATAAACGCGATTTGCATTTGCGAAAAGCGATGGAAGTGACAAAATCACCATGCAAACCCGATCCGATCGAGAGTGAACCGATCGTCATCGGCAATAACAAAGTCACCTATCTGGTTGAAAACGAATACTTCCAGATGCGCAAATATGAAATCAATGAAGATCTGACGATGGAGTTAGGTGAAGTATTTATGATCATCAGTGTCATCGAAGGCGAAGGTAAAATCAACCACAATCCGGTAAGCAAAGGTGATAATTTCATTGCATTGCCTAAGGAAGAAAAACTGGACATTTCAGGTCCGGTGACATTATTGATCGTTGAACCCAAAAAAGAGAAGATGATGTAGAGCGGAAAACTCCGCTCTTTTTTCTTTTTCGTTGTAAAATAGTAGTAAGAGGGATGAGTGATGAAAAAGAAAATAAAGTGTACATTAGCCATCAGTCTGGATGGCTACATTGCAGATGAATATGGCGGATATGACTGGATATCCGGTGATGGAAATCCGGTCAATGATACTAAGAGTAAATGGGACTTTCAAGCCTTTATGCAAGATATCGATGTAGTTGTCATGGGACGAAACTGCTATGACTTGGGGATGCATAAAGACTTTTCGGATAAGGAAGTCATTGTAATCACCTCACGAGAACTTGATGATGATTCGGTCATTGCAATCAAAGAAGATATTTCATCCAAACTTCTTGAAATAAGTGAAACCAAGAGTATCTATATTTTCGGAGGGGGAGTTATCGTATCCCAACTCAAAGACATCATTGACGAATATGCTATTGGAATCGTTCCGATCATCCTTGGCAAAGGCATCCCGTTGTTTCATCAAGATGAGAACCGTGTTAAACTAAATCTTAAGGAAATCATGTGCGAAGAGGGAATCGTGGTCCTCACCTATGCAAGAAAAGAGGAGTAACATGGAAATAAAACTGGAAATAACTCGAAGCAGCATTCTTGACTGCCAAGTCGAAGCCATCGTAAATGCGGCCAATGAAGATTTGATGCGCGGTGGAGGAGTTTGCGGAGTAATCCATAAAGCTGCCGGAGTGCAACTGGACGAAGAACTTTTCGCATTTGGTGGTTGCAAGACCGGTGAAGCCGTAGTAACAAAGGGATATAAGACCGGATTTAAACACATCATCCATACCGTAGCCCCTCGCTGGTATCAAAATCCGCCGGACAAAGAAGTCTTGCTTTTTAACTGCTACATCAACAGTCTGAAACTGGCTGATGAACTGGGTATCGTTTCGATCGCATTTCCCGCTTTGGGAATGGGAATTTTCCAGGTACCTTTAGGCATCGGCAGTAAAACAGCTTTGATGGCTGTAAATCAATATCAGAAAGTCAATAAAAACATTCGTAAAGTCGTATTTTCCTTACCCGATGATATCATTTATCAAGCGTTCGATCGGATGCTTGATGAAGATAAAGAATACATACGATTCAATTAGGAGATAGAAACATGAACTTCAACAATATCAATGACCGTAAGAATACACATTCCATCAAGTGGGATGGACATACCAAAATGAACATACCCGAAGACTGTTTGCCGATGTGGGTGGCTGACATGGATTTTCAAACCGTGCCCCAAGTTGTGGAAGCACTGACAAAATTGGCTCAAAGTGGTATTTACGGCTACTCATTTGAAAGTGATGATTACTTTCAATCAATCATTGGCTGGATGCAGCGCCGCCATCAATGGACAATTGAAAAACAGTGGATAAGCACCACGCCGGGGGTAGTATCAGCGATACATGCCTGCCTGATGGCATTTACCCAAGAAAATGATGCGGTCATGATACAAAAGCCAGTCTATCATCCGTTTGCCAACTCAATAAACAGACTTCAACGTAAACTCGTCAATAACTCGTTGGTTTTTGATGGCGAGCAGTATGGAATTGATTTCGTTGACTTTGAGCATCAAATCAAGGAGAACGATGTTAAAATGTTCATTCTGTGTTCACCTCATAATCCCGTCGGAAGGGTGTGGAACAAAGAAGAACTCACCACGATGGCGGATATTTGCATCAAACACCATGTACTGATCGTTTCCGATGAAATCCATATGGACTTTGTCTTTAACCCTTACCAACATCATGTTTTAGTCAATTTGAAAGAGAGTTATGGTGATCACATCATTACACTGACCGCCCCAAGCAAAACTTTCAATCTCGCCGGGCTTAAACTTTCAAACACAATCTTTGTTAATCCGAAATTGAAGTCAAAATTTGACAAGGTATACGATGATTTATCGGTGCATGCCGGACATTCCTTTGGACTGGCAGCAACCCAGGCGGCTTACGATCACGGGGATGCTTATGTCGATCAAATGATTGAATACCTTTATGATAATTTGGAATTTATGGACCGTTTCTTTAAAGAAAACTGCCCGAAAATCAAAATTGTCCGACCGCAAGGGTTGTATCTGGTATGGGTAGATTTTCGCGGACTGGGATTAAAAGACCGTGACCTAAAGAATTTCTTGCTCACAAAAGCAAAACTGTGGCTAAATGACGGAGTGATTTTTGGAAGGGAAGGCTCAGGATTTCAACGCATTAATATCGCAACCCCCAAAGCAAACATAGAAAAAGCTTTGAACCAATTGTTCAAAGCTCTGAAAGAAGAAAATCTCTGTTAAAAAAGGCCGTAAGGCCTTTCAGACTGTAGACAAATACGGGGTTAAAAATTCATTTGAATTTCTAACTCCGTTTTTCTTTGGGAAAACAATGAAGAAATAAGATTCCATAGATA
>PHAF01000051.1 GCA_002841605.1 Firmicutes bacterium HGW-Firmicutes-10
ATTTGAATTGGCTTATCCTAGATTAGCTGAGATGTTTGAAGAAAGAAGCGATTTATCCGGCAGTTCCCTATGAAAAAACACAAACTTCTTTACACTCTCAAACACAGAGCAAGTCCAAAGAATTACTCATGTCAATACCTTATTAAGTTGATTTGAGGAAAATTGAGTTAAAAAAACGGGATTATCCGTTTAATTACTTTGATTCAAGAGTTTCAATCCTTCTATGTGATGCTTTTGTAGATTCCTCAACTCGACCCACTCTTTCTGATATAGAATTGTGTTTTTCTTCGAGTTCATCATGATCTTTACGTAATCCAATTGCCATATCAAGTTTTGCGTTCACCATCCCCTTCCATTCCGCATCTTCACTGATCTTGGTGTCTCTTGAATGCAACCACCCGGCTAATCCTACAAAGCAACCAGCGATCGCGATTAGGACCGATAAACTAAATGTTGTATCTGGAGACATGCTACTCCTTTTTCACTGAGGTGACTTTGAAGAATGCAGTGATGAATGGATTTCCTTTTTCTCCTACTGGAGCTGTGAGATTCGTTGAACAGCCATAGGGATGATTGACTTTTGGAATGATCCGGATGATCTTCATCTTCCGGTTGAAGAATTGAGCAGTTGATCGACCGGATCCATAACTGGACGATCGACCGGATCCATAACTGGACGATCGACCGACTCCGGTCACTCTGACTATGTCTCCCGCTTTGATCTCAGCCGGATTTTCTATTTGAGTTGGTGCGATGTATTCAACATAACTGTACTTACCCCAAAATGCCCACTTGCGGATCGTGTCGTTACTTTGGGTGACTCCCCATTTCTTCCATGCAGGAGTGGATTCAATGTATTGACGATTTCCCTTGTCATCCTTGCCGATATAGATCCCGACATGTCCAAGGTCTTGGGTAAAGACAAGAACTCCAGGAAGGTCCGGGATCGTCTCAAGGATGCCCTTTTCAGTCGCATGATTATACATTCCTGACACGTTTTGATCAGACCCTTTGGGATCGTTGTACCGGACTTTCCCTGGAGCATCTTCCCAAAGATACCCTTTGATCAAGCAGACACAGTCATAGCAATACTTGCCGATCCCGGTTTGAATAATGGCCAGATTTTTGATGGTGTGGGGCAATTTATGTTATTGAAACTTCTATAGACACCGGCACTAAAGTGTGGGAACTCAAAGTTAATGCACATCACTAAATAAATCAAATAACCTCTCCTCTGGATGAGGTGAACATATATCGCGGAGAAATTCTGATCCAATTTACCCTTCTTGATATTCTAGTTTGTACAACTATATTTTAATAAAAGTAAGCTTCGTTTTTTATCAACTAGCATCAAGGGCAAGATGATAACTTCTGTTTTGACAGGCATTTTGCCTTCGGTTTCACGACTGCATTTATAATAGCCCAAGCGGAGTCCAACTCTACTTTCACCAGATCGTTCACTGCTGTTTGAACCATCTGACGAATTGATTCCCGTAATTCTTCAGACGAGGAAAGTGATTTCAATAAATCTAAGGTAAAACTGGTCAAGAGCATGTCACATTGGGTTAGTGTCGTAACTTTATCTTAGCTGATAAGTTCCTTTATTTTGGTTAATTTCGAATTCCTTCAACTTCTTAGCACTACTTTACAAGTTGATACACGTCCATAATTGAAGTGTAAAAGTGATCCAAATCATACTCTCGGGATTTTTCGAATATTTTACTAAAAATTTTGCTCTTCTCAACATCCGATAAAGATGCATAATATTCAAGCTTTCTAGCAAGATCATCACTGTTCTTAAAGTAGAATCCAGTTTCGTTCTCTATTACAACATCCTTTAGTGCAGAGTCTTCTCTAGCAAACAAAGGCAACCCGCACGCTAATGCCTCTATAAAAGTCAAACCTTGCGTTTCAGTAACGGATGGTGACACAAATACATCGGAAGCGGAATAATACCTTGGAACTTCAGACATAGCAATTTTGCCAGCAAATAAAACACTATCCAACAAACTTGCATCAATACTATTTCTTAAACTTTGATAACTCGGTCCATCACCCACTATCAGCAATTTAGAAGGCAGTACCGATTGGTTTATTTTTTTAAATCCATCAACTAGGATTTCAATACTTTTTTCTGGAGCAACACGCCCAATATACAAAATCAGCAATTCTTCGTTTCTGACTCCTAATGATTTTCTCAAATCCTGATTTCTTGCATAATCAATACTATGTCTATAAAACGTGTCAATCTCTAGACCAGTAGGCACAACAAATATTCTTCTAGTAACCCCATACTTTTTCAGCATATTTCTAGTTTTCTTGGATGGAGCAATGACAGCGTCGCAGGTTTTGCACAACTTTTTACTAGCTTTCGATACAATAAATTTTCCTATTGTGTCAACTAGCTTGATCTTTAATGGATTAATATAATTGGTATAGCTTTCGAATTCCGTATGATAAGTAAAAACAACCGGAATGTTCAGTTTTCGACCACAATATCTTCCGAAATATCCAATTCCAAAATCAGTATTAACATGAATAATATCTAGACTCAGACGTCTGACATATTCATATGCCCTTTTCTGAATCGGGCTTGATGCTACATATCCGTATAGTGAATTAAGCCTAATGCCAGGAAGTCTTAACACTCTGTCTTTAAACTCTATTTTATAAATATGTGGATGATTAGTAATAATGAACACTTCATGATCATTGTTTACTAAAGCTTGTTTGAGTGAGTTTATGGATCGAACGACACCATTTATGTCAGGATCATAAGTATCCGTGAAGATTCCAATTCTCATTTACTTGCCTCCTTTTACTTAACCGAGCCTATCATTACCAAACGAATCATGTCATATATCTCATCTACTTTTTTTATCGATGTAACAAATTTTTTGAGTGATCCTTCATATAGTTTCTTAGAATTTTTTATATGAACAAAATCGTTAGGTTTTAGTAGCTCTATGGGTTTATCAAAGTTAACTATCCCAGAATTCTGTAAAATCTCTCCAACAAACTGCGAACAGAAGTAAGCATTTTTTCGTTTGATTGGATAATCGACTACAAAACCAACATACCCAACAAGATTGTATTTATAATGGGTCGTGTTGTATTTGAATCTACCGATTTGACTTACTAATTCTGCATATTCAAAGTCCGATATATTCAGTTGTAGTATGAGACAATTCGTTTTATCAAAATGATCATAAATTTTAGTTTCAAATTCATTTACGAATCCACCAATCACTGGATTATCCTTTTTTAGTCGACCAAAACTATAAATCTCAGTAAATTCTTCATTGAGTACCAATGACACATGATTATAAGGATCATTTGTAAATAACCGAATTGAGCTAGACAGTATACTTTCTGTATTGGTTAATAAAATATAAACGACCTTCATATTAAGTTCAACCCTCGCTTATTTTTCTTTTTGAAACCACGTGCATTGAAACCTTACCCAAAATGTGATTGATTGCTGCGTTTAGATCATTCAGCATGACGTAGGGTATCTTCGTCTTGAATTGGATGTGGTCCTTTAAGTCAGAATCTTCTTTATAACAATCAGAATGGACTACTATGATACTGAGTTTCAAACATTCACACATCACCGTCATGCCAAGCTTAAGTATGATGATGTTTGTTTTCTTCTTTCATCGCACTTTCTCGATTGGATTTCATTTTAATCTCGTCAGCGACAGCCGCCCAATCGACAGAGGCCTTTTTACACTTATTACAGAGATCACTCACATCCTCAGGATGTAACATCTCTGTTGAATTTGCGCCGGATTCTTTTACCATCATTTCTAATTTTTCAGGATTATCAAGTAACGGGCAAGGTCTTAAGTGATTCTCATTAAACGGCTGATTTTTGTAATATTGCATAAAAAGTGGTGACTTATAAGCCTGAAGCAATGTCTTTGTATATATGCTAGAATCAGAATAATGAATAAAAGCACATGGCTCAATATCACCATTAGCATTTATGTGAAGATAATTTCTGCCACCTGCAATACAGCCATTTACATACTCCCCATCATTCCAAAAATCCATTGTAAACAAAGGTTTTTCATTCCTAAATAATCGAATTCGATCATACATGAATGATCTTTGATCTGGTGAAACCATCAGATCCGGATGGGCATCTACACCTACAGGCATATAAGTAAAAAACCACCCAAATTTCGCACCTTTAGCAATCATATCATCGAAGTATTCTTCACTCCCAATTACTTCCGTGTTCATGCTGGTATAGCAACTCGAAAACCCAAATGGAAGCTTGTTTTCTTTCATCAACTTCATTGCTTTCATTACTTTTGCGTAGGTTCCATTTCCTCTCCTGGAATCAGTTGATTCTTCAAAACCTTCAACGCTGAAAGCCAATACCAAATTCTTCACCCTCAACATATCTTTGATGAATTGTTCATCTACAAGGGTCCCATTTGTGAAAGCTAAAAACACACAATCTTGATGTTCTTCACAAAGAGCGATTATGTCATTTTTTCTTGTTAGTGGTTCTCCACCTGAATAAATGTACATGTATGTTCCAAGTTCTTTACCTTGTTTGATAATAGAATCAAGCGTTTTCAAATCCATTGATAATTGGTTTCCGTAATCAGCTGCCCAACAACCCGTACATTTCAAATTACATGATGATGTTGGATCCATTAGGATTGCCCACGGAATATTGCACCCGTGTTCTTTTTTGTTTCGTTCTTGCCTTTTTCCTCCAATAACTGTCGCATTGATAATGAAGTTTTCAAACAGCTTCATCCTGACATCTTCGTCGATATCAGTCCAAAGGCTATTAACAAGTTGATACCAGTTACCATCTTTGTTCTTTATTATTTCCTTAACAGCAGACAACTGACTACCAATAAACTTCTCTTCGTCGATTCTTTCAAGAAGATCCAAAATGATTGGGATATTTCTTTCTGGATTTGAATCCATGAGATTCAGAATTGTTTTCATACTTAGCAACTCAACTTTTTCTTTCATACTGAGATCAATCATTTTTTCTCCATTTCGTCTTTTTTCTTCAAAGACAGTTATGATAAATTCGGTCGTCCGACCGAATAATACCCGGATAACGGCCTATCAATAAAACACAAATACGTGTTCAGTTGATGTCAGTTGGTTGTATAAATAGCTTCAACAATATTCATCGCTTGAATTAAATCCTTGTTCTCTGGATTAAGTATAATCTGAATAGAGGTACCAAACAAGGATCCGAAAATAACCTGTGCTAGAGTTTTGTTTGAAGTGTTGCTGATATTGACAAAATTAGCGTTATCAGTAAGAACATACTCTTCTATTAAATTAGCCAAATCATCAAAGAGTTCGTTTAGTAAATTCCTAAAAGTGCTAGACCACATAGACATATTTGTAAGATCAAATAAGAGTCGAAACAGATTCGGATTTGTAATTAACATATCTTGAAAGTATTTCACCAAATTGATCATTCTTGCTTGTGAGCTAGTGCCACGCTTAAGGATTTCTTCGATTTCAACCATGTATTGACGAGCTGTCATTCTTACAACTTCAATCAAAAGCCCCTCCTTGTTTTTATAGTAATAGTTTAGTTGACTTAAAACGACCCCTGCCTCATCTGCTATTTCTCTTAGCGACACATTCGCGTACCCTCTTTGAGAAATGTGCTTATACGCAGCATTGATAATTAATTGTGATTGATGTTGGTCCTGTTTTTCTCGCATGATTACTCCCAGATAATACGGATGTCCGAATTAATACAGTTAAAGAGTACACCCACTCAATGACTTTGTCAATCGACTTTATATTTCTAATGCTATTAAGCCCATTTTCACAATCCTATTGAAAGATCAACAAAATCTGATCAAGTTGAGTCTTAGCCTCTTGATATCCTTGGTCAACAATTTTCTTGCCCTTTCCGGCTTCGAAGGTATGATACTTTGATACATCAATATTGACATTGAAATCAGAGATTAAGCGATCACTTTCTTGATTTGCATTTGTCATAATATCAATTATCCTAAATGCAACATCTAGTAGCTTACTTGAAGCCTTATAATTTACTGTCCCGTCCATAGTTATCGAAACGATATTTTTTGCCTTCATTGCTTTTAAGAGGGTTACCGGAAGATTCATTTTCACACCTCCATCTACCAACTGCATATGCTCATATCGTTTTGTACTGAACACAATTGGAAAAGAACATGAAGCTCTAACCGCTTCAGCAATAGAAGCATTCGATATGATGATTTTATCCGGTTGATCTATAAAAGCATCAGGCATATTTGTGAAGATTACTAACTTGCCGGAAATCAGATCTACCGATGTGATTGAGATAGGTTTACGCAAGTCAGAAAGATTTGTTACATTAAACTCATCAAATTGTCTTTGAATCATTTCCTCAAACATGTCAGCATCCACGAAGCCGTTCAATTTTTGCTTTGACATTGGTAGCACTCTCAAACTCGGTTTCAAAAATACCTGTTTTTCTTGAAACTCCCTTTCAAGTTCAAACATCACTTTTTCAAGTTGATTCGGGTCTGCGCCAGCCGCAATAAAACTGGCGATAATGGAACCCATACTCGTCCCACTTACAGACTCAATATCAAAGTTGTTTTCTTTTAGTAGTCTATAAACCCCAATTTGAGCATAAGCTCTAATACCGCCCCCTGAGAGAGCAAGACTAATTTTTTTCAATTTTGTCACCTCAAATTAATCATATACTCGTTTTAACTGTTGCGTATGCGTATTGTGGGACGGGAGTATAGATGGTTTGTCTGTTTATATTAGGCGTTGATACTTTTTTCATTGCGCTTTAACTTCCCGATAATAAAGGTGTATCAATTCCTTAGTTATTATATTTTGACGCTTAAAAACTTCGATTATTGCGCAATACTTATCGACCAGTTGTACAACAAAAGATTCTCTATATTCAGGAAACACTATTGTAAGTGGCCACATGTGTTTGACAATAATATCTTTCTCAATATTGTTTAACTCAAAATGATATTCTGCGTTTTGTAAAGCTATTTTGGGATGTGCAAACCCATGCAATCCTTCCGGTGGCCTTTTATTGTGCCAGTCATACAAGAAAAAATCGTGTAAAAGTCCTCCTCTTGCTGCGGAGCAATAATCGAAACCCAGTATTTTACAAATCTTGAAACTTAAGTAAGAGACATGAAAACAATGATCTAGGCAGCTATACTTCCCGTGATGAGGATAGGTGCTCATTGTCCACAAAACTTCCTGTTTAACTAAATCATTAATGCAATCAATATAATCACTCTCAACAGTGATATCGTTACTAATTGTTGTTTTAGGATTCCCTAGTTTTCCCATTGTACCTCCACCTTTAAGATGACTTAGTAAATTATCATTTCAATCAGAAATCATCGCCTTGCTAAAGATCTTGATGTAATTAACGAGAACCAAGAACAATGTCAAGGTGATGAATCTGTTTTATTAGTACTTGATCTGCTCATTCCAAATGCAATCTTTATCGACACTAAAAAGTCAATTGCAAAACACACAACAAAAACAAAAGCAAGAAAAACTTTCAGCACCTCTGGCAATAAATCAATGAAATTCGTAATTTGTGGATGAATTACTTGGATTAGTATGAAGGCTAAGATCCCCCACAGTAAAGTATACTTCAAGCATATGTACCCATTGATATTTAGAAAATGCCCACTATAATCCCACCATTTGGCACGAAAGATCCTCTCAAGAAGATAACCTGTAAGGTACTCTAGCGCTGTAACTAAAATTACAGACAGGATTAAACTACTTACCTCCGTCATAAATGGTGCCATCTCCAACAATAATACACAATTTAATGAGGCAATGACTAATATTGCACCAAATCCGTAAATGGGTGTGATTGGCCCAATCAAGAATCCTCTATTAACAAACCTCTTTTGTATTGCGCTTGCAAAAAGGGTCTCCATCATCCACCCTAATAACGAATACAATGCAAACATCAACACATAATCAATCACCATGATTTAATCTCGCTTTCATTATTGTTGTAATAGCTTCTCATTTAATAGTCCTTCGATTTGAAAATAGAGATTATTAGCGCAATTACAGTAATCCCTATCAGGAAAAGAGTTCCCCAAAACACAGAAGTAATCAAAGTTATCCATTCAGCTTTATTGGCATCCACAATGCTCAAACTAATGATTATCCCTACGACTATCATTGCTAACGCCAAAACGATTATACTTAATGACATGCGACTAAACGATTGATCAAGTTTTTTTGATATTCTCTTAGCATCACTACTAATTAAATGTAAAGCAAAATCATCGTGTTCAAATTTTTCAAGAAAGCTTAGCAAAATCGTTGGAAATTTCCGCACCAAGCTCCCGTAATCAAGTGCCCCACCAAGTAATTCTTTACCTATTTTTTCTGGAGAAACTAAAGAAAAAATCAGTTTTCCGGCAATCGGTTCCGCAATTTCTAGCACGTTAAGATTTGGATCTAGTTTCTCAACCAAACCTTCAAGAGTAATCAGAGATTTGGCGAGCATCGTAAACTCACCAGGGATCCTAATATTATAGGAGAAGGCGAGATCAAAAATTTCTCTAAATACTTCTCCAATCTTAATCTGACTCAATGGGACCGACAGAACTTGATCTCTCATTCGATCAATATCTTTTTCAAGCTTTTTCAAACTTATTCTTTCAGACAGGGCATCTAGTTCAACTATAGCTTGAACGATGAGCCTACTATCTTTTAATGTTATTCCCATTAGCATCTTTAAAAATTGACTCTTGCGATGCTCATTTAATTGACCTACCATTCCAAGGTCTAAGAATGCGATTCTATTGTTTTCAAGTACCATTAAATTCCCCGGATGAGGATCACCGTGGAAAAATCCATCTCTTAATATCTGATACATAATGGAGGTCGCAAGATTCCTCGCTACAATGGTTCTATTGAATCCCGCCTTTTCGATAGCTTCAAAGTTTTTTAAAGATATGCCTTTAATCTCCTCCATGGTAAGAACACGATTCGTTGTATGGATCCAACTAATGTTGGGTACTAACACGGTATTATCTGTCTTAAAATTGGCTTTAAATGTTTCTGCATTTTCACCTTCAGTCCTGAAATTTAGTTCACTCAGGATAGTGGTTTCAAACTCATCAGCCATTTTGTGAAAGCTATAGAGAGTACCAAAGCGTGTTTTGGTATCAATAAAATCAGCCAAGTCTTTAAGGATAGCCAGATCCAACTGAATATTCTTTTCTATGTTAGGTCTCTGGATTTTTACTACTACATCTTTCCCTGACAATAGCTTTGCCCGATGAACTTGTCCAATCGATGCGGCAGCAATAGGTATTTCATGAAACTCTCTAAAAATGTTCTCGATGGAATCACCCAATTCCAGCTCGATTACTTCTTTCACTTCGGTTATTGGAAATGGTGCTACTTCATCTTGTAGCTTTTCCAATTCGTAAATAATCCCATGCGGTAACAAATCCGGTCTAGTGCTCATAATTTGGCCTAATTTAATAAATGTCGGGCCTAATTCTTCGAATGATAACCTTAAGCGCTCACCTGCTGATAAATTATTCTGTTTCTGTTCACTTTTTTTACGCTTGGTCTTTTTCAAACCAAAAAAATCAAGTATTCCAGACCTGTCTATAAGGGCACTAAATCCATGATTAGCAAATACTATGAATATTTGTTTAGCTCGCTTTGCTTTTTTCCTTTTATTGCTCATTACTTGATCACATCACTGAATTAATTCGATTTAAGGTACAAAAACAGCAGATGTAGATTACGAGTCGTTTGTCTACATCTGCTTGTTCTAAAAACTAACACGAAATTTTATTTACAAATCTTTTATCAAATGTTTCTTTATCGTTCATTCCCGATAAACACCACAAGTAAAACACCAGGACCAGTGTGAGAACCAATTACTGGTCCCAACATATTAATGACTATTTCCTTAGGCTTCAATTCACTTAATATTAATGATTCTAAATATTCCGCATCTTCTAAGCAATCACCATGACTAATGTATACCACTTGATTTTCAGGATTTATGATACGCGTTTTATATTCGTCGAATAAAGTCATAATCGACTTGCGACGTCCTCTGGCTTTCGTTACGACATTAAGGCTACCGTCATTGATAATGTTTAGTATCGGCTTTACCGATAGGAGATATCCTAACGCTGCGTTGGTTGCTGAAATTCGTCCACCTCTTTTCAAGTGTTCGAGACTATCAATTGTAAACCATTGATTGACCTTCAATTTATTTTCTTCGATCCAATCCACAATTTCTTGTTTCGACTTCCCCTGCTTAAGTAACATTGATGCGCTGGAAACTAATAGCCCTTGTCCAACAGATGCACTTCTCGAATCAATAACCGAAATATCCGCAGTGGGAAACTCTTCAAGGACTGTTTTCCGTGCTAAGACTGAACTATCAAAAGTCCCACTTAGTGCAGAAGAAAATCCAATGTATATGACTGATTCACCTTTCAACACGATTTCTCTAAACACATTTTCGAAAGTATAAGCTGTTATCTGAGCAGTTGTAGGCATTCCTCCCTTTCGAATTGCATCATAAAAGTCTTTATAGCTCAATGCCTTTCCAAAATCATCTGTATAAGTATTTCCATTTAATTGGAAAGTGAAGGGAATGATCTGGATATGGTTTTCAACTAAAAAATTCTCAGATAAATCGCAATTAGAATCAGTTATAATCTTAATTCCCATTACTTGCACCTCATTTCAAGTTCTCATTCGAATGAATTGTCATTCTAAATGTTTAGCAATTATAATCTTCATTATTCACCGTATATTCAAACTTTTTTCTCTATAAACCCTCTTTCAGTTAGAACGTCAATCAACTCTTCCCGCATAACTTTCTTAATATCTTCTATGCTTAAAAGATCTTCTTTGTGGGCTACATCCTTTTGCTCAAGGACCTCCTGAATCACATCTCCAATAAATTTCTTAAATTCGTCTCTTTGCACTTCTCCTCTTTTAAGAAGATCGTTGACCATGTCTTTTGCATCTTTTCGAGAAATTTCGCCTTTGTTCACCAATTCCTCAACGACTTCTTCAATCTTTTCACGCGAATATGAAATAAGTCCAAATCCAATATTAATTGATTTATCGAAAATCCCTGACATTTTTTCTCTCTTTCTTTTGACCTTTAGTCAAATAAAACCTGTACCGCATTCAATGAGTCGGGTAACTCTTCATCATGGTTGAGCAAGACTTGAATGCCAGTACCAAACATTGCACCCAAGATAAGTCGAGACAACGTTTTTGTGGAACAACCTTTTAACTCTTTTATTTGGAGATTACTTGTGATATGCTTCTCTATCAAATTCGACAGGTCTTCAAATAGTTCATTAAGCAATTCACCAAAAACAGGCGACCAGAGCGCTAGACTAGTGAACTCATATAGCAATCGAAACAATCCCGGATTAAACTTCAGCATTTTTCTAAAATAGTGAACAAGTGACTCAATTCGTTTTTTAGGAGATTCTTCTTCTGTTAAGGATATTTCAATCTCAATCAAATATTTACTAATCATCATACGTACAACCTCTTTAAACAACCCTTCCTTATTGGTGAAATAATAATTCAATTGACTCAATACTACTCCAGCTTTATCAGCAATATCTCGAGTCGAAACATTTGCATAGCCCTTGGAAGATATAATATCGAATGCGGCTATTAAAATCCTATCTGACTGACTTTGCTGATCAGTTTCATTACGCAAGACATCACCACCTTTCATATTCGGTCGGTCGCACGAATTATTTTAAGTATATTTCGTTATAGCCTTTTTGTCAATCATAGAAATTGAAAAGATTTCGAACTAGATCCAAGCTGCCAACTGGATCATAAACTCGATTAATTAGTTGTGACCTTAAACCGAATAGAAAAA
>PHAF01000052.1 GCA_002841605.1 Firmicutes bacterium HGW-Firmicutes-10
CGGGACGAAAATCATTTACTAAAATCATTCGTTCACCTCCTACCGTATATATTTTAACTGCTTGTCCGATTTTGTCAATCGAATACAGCCATCTTTGGTAATAAGGACATCATCTTCGATCCGCACACCACCTAAACCCGGAATGTAAATTCCCGGCTCAATGGTAACGACCATGCCTTCCTTCAAAACTTCCGTACTTATTTTATTAAGCCGAGGTGCTTCATGAATCAGCACTCCTAGTCCATGTCCTGTACCGTGCTGAAAGTACGATCCATAACCGGCATCTGTTATGATATCGCGTGCAATTTTATCTATGTCTCTTGTAGCAACATTCGGTTTGCATGCTTCTAATGCACTGACTTGAGCTCTCAGTACGATTTCATATATTTCAACGAGTTTCTTATCGGCTTGTCTGCTCATCGCAAAAGTTCTTGTCAAGTCAGAACAGTATCCTTCATAGACTGCCCCAAAATCAATGGTCACAAAGTCACTTGCTTCGATTACTTTACTACTGGCCACGCCATGAGGCATTGCTCCACGCCATCCGGATGCAACGATCGTATTAAATGAGAAAGATTGTGCGCCGAGTTGGCGTATTTTGTTATACAAAATCAAATCCACTTCGGATTCCGTCATGCCTGGCTTGATAACTTCCATGATATGTCCAATTGCTTCATCCGCAATGTCCGCTGCTTTTTGCATGATTTCAATTTCTTCCTCAAGCTTAAAAAGCCGCAATTCATTGAAATCAACACCGACAAGCTGCGCTTTGATCGAAGAACTAAACATTTCATGCTCAGAAAACGTCATCTGATCTTTTTCAAATCCGATCGTCTCGATCTGTTCTTTCGAGATGATGTCATTGATACATTTTGCTACAGTATTGTTTACATCGTCAGTAAGCAAAACCACTGAATTTTTACACTGACTCTTGGCTTGATCAATGTACCTGAAATCCACCATCACATACTGATTTGACTCTGTAACCAAAACAGTTGCTGTCGTACCGGTAAACCCCGTTAGATAAAATTTGTTGTGAGCTGATGTAATCAAGGCTGCTTGAGCTCCCTGATTTTTAGACAGATCAATGCATCTTTTTGTTTTTATACTCATATATTCACCACTTTCAATGTACTTATTATAAAACCTGAACAAAGATGTTACAACAATTATTCATAGTTGATACTTAAGATGATGTCATTTTGAATATCATACTCAACCATCATCTTATAACAGATCTCTGAACAGATACTTACTTTTATTATATCCTCAAAGGTGATCAAAACGCGCTGTTGGAAAATGATGAATTCTAAATCACCACTGTTCTTATGTGTTCTGATTTTTTTGATTACTTCCTTTTCTGTCTTAACACGCAAATCGGCCACTTCGTATAAATGGATTTGTTTTAAAGATATTTGCTTTTGGATCATTATCATCGATATGAAAAAATTAAAAAACATATAAAAAGTAAGTACATGAATTAGAATGAATCCTTTACTCGAACTCAAATACAAAAGTGAACGGATTTTCATACCACACTCCATGAATTTTGATTTCATTCTCATTTAACTCCCATTGAATCTCAATCACACTATCAATCAATATTTCATAACCCGGTTTTTTTACAAGACGGCTGTTTTCATTCACAAGACAGAAATGTCTTAAGTCGAGATTAAAACAAAGCTGATTTTCAACTAGTTCAAAATTTTTACTTCTAGAGAACATTTGATCCAATTGAAGTTTAAAGACATCCAACTGAGAAATAAAAGTGATTTCCGGAATACTTTTGAGGGCTAATGTGATTGAAGACATTGTAATCAATATAAAACTGTATGCAATCATTGCAATCAATGCTTCAATCAAAACAAAACCTTTATTCATAGAAACAGCATCATTAACTGATACAACAACATGACCACTACTGAAATCACCAAACCTGAAATGATCACTTCAATCATCAGAAACCCTTTTATTGATTTTAAAACGGCCAAATCCAAGCCATATGACCAGTTCATTTTGAGCCCCTCCTTGATGGACGATCAGCGTCCTTGCTTTATTAATGTGCCCTTTTGGATTAAACCAACAGTCACGTTTCGGACAGATTATTGGATCGATAACTACGGTTTTACGATATGCCATTGCTTCTAGCTGATTACTTATGATTATGTTTTCAATATCTTCACTGATATTGATATTGTTCAATTGACTTGTTGGCAATATCAGACCTAAGATTAGAAATACGACCAATAACTCGATTATCACAAAACCATCATCGTATCCTTGCCTGATTACTTTCAATGATAATCTCCTTCCCGTTTTGACAGAATCGTTGTTCTTCTATCAAAAATCCTGCTGCGATCAAATCATCCAGATCTTTTGGGTACTTCTGATTTTCCAACTTAAACTGAAGAATTGCGGTATCTACCAGGCTCACCTGCGATTTGCATCCGCTTGTTTCAATAACAGTGACCGTTTTTGCAATGTTAGGTATCGTTAAAAGAAACAATAACGCAATTGCCATCATTACGATCATCATTTCTACAAGGGTGAATCCTTTCCTCATGTTACCTCCACTTATATCATCGAGCCTAAGGCGGTCATCGGTATTTGAATGACTTGATACAACAAGATGACAGATATAGAAAACTGAAAGTAAACAAATACAGTAAAGCAGTCAATCAATCTTTTTAGCTTAAAGCTAAGATATTCCGTATTAAATTCACAGTAATTAGATAATTGACTGATTACATTGATCTCATAAAATCCCAATTGCATGTAGATCTTAAATGAGCTATCTGTTTCAATACTTGATATTGAATCATTAAAGCTGTTTCCCTCATTCAACTTGTTTGAACAATTGCTCGCTAAAAACGCAACAAAGGGAAAATCAACATTTCTACCTAACATTTCTAGTGATTTTTGTGTTGAAATCCCTGATTTTATGCACTCATTTAACATCCTTGAGAACAGTCCGGTCGTATACACAGTCAAGATATTGTCTTTAAATCTTAAGTGTAAAGATTTATAAAAAAAGTTTCTTGAATTGGGATTGTTGAGCGATATCTTCAGAAAAATCAGAGTGATAAAAATTGTCATATAAATCATTGTCAACAAAACTAAGGTTGTGTTAAATCCAATGAGAATCAAGTTGCTATCGGCAATCTCAAACATCGACTGAATTCGTTGAAGCAAAGTCAATTTGAAAAAAAGCATCGAAACATATGTAAATATGCATATAAAACTTGGATATAGTAATTGCTTGATTAACTTAAAACTGAGTTCATCATTTAGTTTGTTAATCATCAGCCACATCCTTAAACACTGCTCATCACTTAAGTATTTTCGCATGTTCTCATACATGTTCACTGATTTACCAAATGACTGAGATATCATTTCCTGTATTGAATCCTGTTTACAGCCTGAGATGATTTTAATCTGATCAAATGTACAGCCGCTTTTCATAAGCGTCAGCACTAGGGACATTTTTGATTTCAATTGATTGTTTTTAATAAAATATGAATTCAAATTTTGCACCTCTCCCCTTTTTGTCTTGCCTTAAAACCAATTGTTGAAAGATGCTGACTTTAAGCGTCTGCTCGATATCCGCTTTCGAAACTTCAAAATCCATCAAGCGATAAATTGTTTGTTGCGCGGATGCAGAGTGTATGGTAGCGACGACCAAATGCCCGCTATAAGCGGAACGGATTGCTGCTTTTGCTTCTGTAGGTCCACGGATTTCGCCGATAACGATAACATCGGGGTCATGTCTCAGTAATTGAAAAACTGCTTCACTAAAGGTCAACCCCTGTTTACTGTTGACTTGAACCTGCATGAACTGATCAAATATTTGTTCTATTGGATCTTCAATGGTATAAATACGCCGATTTCTTAAAGTTTTAAGCCATGTAAACATTGTCGTACTTTTACCGCTGCCAGTCGATCCGCAAAAAAGAATCAATCCGTTTTGCAGTTGTGTCAATCTCTGAAATTCCTTTTGATATTCATCAGAAGATAACTCGGCAAGACTATCTGCTTTATGCAAGTTCAATATGCGAATCACACCGCTTTTACTGTGATACGTTTCGATAGCTGAAAAACGCAGCCGTACCTTTTGTTTTCGTATAATTATTTCAAAACTGCCGGTCTGAGGAATCATATTCATCGACAAATCCAGATTTGAGCGAAATTTACAGTATTCAAA
Organism: Firmicutes bacterium HGW-Firmicutes-10; assembly: GCA_002841605.1. Taxonomy (GTDB): domain Bacteria; phylum Bacillota_I; class Bacilli_A; order Erysipelotrichales; family Erysipelotrichaceae; genus UBA2227. The sequence continues at coordinate 4,202 of PHAF01000052.1, forward strand.
AAGATCGTTAAGATTTCCCATGATTGGTGCAGACACTAGTCCATAGAGTGATCGAAACAGTATTTTCTGCTTGTTTGCTTCGATTTGCATGTGCACATCCGTCGATCGTTTAGATAGTGCCGAAACGATCAGATTTTCCAATATTTCCTCCATATTATCACCACTACCTTATACGATATATCCTTCATTAACCCTTAGGTCAATATATCAAAATAAAAAAGCGGATTCTTTCGAACCCGCTTAACTGCTAAATTAGTCTAGTTTTTTGCTTCTCTCTTCTTTGTCAAGAGCAATAAGATCAAACCGAGTGCCAATGCACCTAATCCGATATATCCGCTGTTATTGTCGGAAGTATCCGGTAGAGTTGCATTAATCAAAATCGTTACGGTCGCGATTTCCGAATCAACTTCGCCATCATTCACTTTGAATGTGAAACTGTCTTCGTAGTTTTCGGAATTGTTGTGTGTATAAGTGAATGTGCCATCTGCATTGAATACAAGAACACCATGAGCAGGTCCACTTACCAGGATAAATGTAATGTCATCGCCATCTTCATCAAAGCCTGAAACCATACCGTTATAGCTTTCGCCTTGATCGACATCAAAATCGGAGTCGTTTGCGACTGGAGCTGCATTTTGATCTGGTTGGGTAGCATTGATAAGAATGGTTACGGTAGCAACATTGGAATCTGCCAAACCGTCATTAACTTTGAATGTAAAGCTGTCTTCATAATTTTCTGAGCCGTCATGAATATAGGAGAATGTGCCATCAGCGTTGATTACCAGTACTCCATGCAATGGATTAGCAACAACCAAGAATGTCAATTCATCATCTTCAGCATCACTGCCGGTCAGTAAACCAAGATATTCTTCCCCTTGATCGACATCGAAGTCATCATCATTAGCAACAGGTGCATCATTGACTGGGGTAATTGTAATGGTAACAGTAGCAGCCGATGAGTATAATTCACCATCGAATACTCTGAATGTAAAGCTGTCAGATGTGGTTTCCGAACCATCGTGGATATACTCGAAGGTTCCATCCGCATTGATCGTCAATGTACCGTGAAGCGGTAAATCAACAGCTTCAAATGTCAATTCATCATCTTCAGCATCGCTGCCTGTCAGCGTTCCGTTTTCGGTTCCACCTTCAGCAACTGTGAATGCATCCGGATCAGCCACTGGAGCATCATTGACCGGAGTGATCGTAATGTTTACAGTTGCGGCCGATGAGTATAATTCACCATCGAATACTCTAAATGTGAAGCTGTCAGATGTGGTTTCCGAACCGTCATGAATATACTTGAAGGTTCCGTCAGCATTGATCGTCAATGTACCGTGAAGCGGTAGATCAACGGCTTCAAATGTCAATTCGTCATTTTCCGGATCACTGCCGGTCAGCGTACCATCTTCAGTGCCGCCTTCAGCAACTGTGAATGCATCCGGGTCTGCTGTTGGAGCATCATTTTCCTGAGTGATTGTAATGCTTACTTTAGCAGCCGATGAATAGAATTCACCATCGAATACTCTGAATGTAAAGCTGTCAGATGTGGTTTCCGAACCGTCGTGGATATACTCGAAGGTTCCGTCTGCATTGATAATTAGTGAGCCATGCAATGGATCAGCAACAACTTCAAATGTTAAATCATCATCTTCCGGGTCACTGCCGGTCAGCGTTCCGTTTTCGGTTCCGCCTTCAGCAACTGTGAATGCATCCGGGTCTGCTGTTGGAGCATCATTTTCCTGAGTGATTGTAATGCTTACTTTAGCAGCCGATGAATATAATTCACCATCAAATACTCTGAATGTAAAGCTGTCAGATGTGGTTTCCGAACCGTCATGAATATACTCGAAGGTTCCATCCGCATTGATTGTTAATGTACCGTGAAGCGGTAAATCAACAGCTTCAAATGTCAATTCGTCATCTTCCGGATCACTGCCGGTCAACGTACCGTTTTCGGTTCCGCCTTCAGCAACTGTGAATGCATCCGGGTCGGCTTTCGGAGCATCATTGACCGGTGTTACCGTAATGTTGACCGTTGCCGGGGATGAGTAAGCAAATCCATCATAAACTCTGAATGTAAAGCTGTCAGAAGTCGTTTCCGAACCATCATGAATATACTCGAAGGTTCCGTCTTCGTTTATTGTCAGCAGACCATGAGATGGTCCGGATACTTTGAAGAAAGTAATGATTTGACCATCTGAATCACTGCCAGTCAGCGTACCGTTTTTGGTTCCGCCTTCAGCAACAGTAAATGAGTCTGGATCAGCTTTTGGAGGGGTATTGAGCGTCCGCACAGTGACTCGTGCAGAATCAGTCAATATTGCAGGATCATGATGCATCAATGAATTGGAAGTAACTGTGTTGTCTTCATAGACATCACCGATTGCCCCTGCATAGAATGTACGGTTGTATTGATAAGATCCCGAATCAGTGAAAGTCCACGGACCGGCACCGGACCAAGAATCAGTAACAGTCAACGTTTCATTAAAAACGCTTGTCGGAGTATCTTTGAAATTAATAGCCGCCTGCGTACCAGAAATTTTGATGTTGCCGATATTGACATAATTTGCAAGATCAATAGAAACTTTTAATGGTACTATGTCCTTGATATTACCCAGCAATACAAATGATGTTGTATACTCTTTTGTAAACGTTGCGCCATCTGCAACAACCAAATCGTTTTCAACGGTTTCAGTAACATGCACGATTGAACCGCTCGTATTTTGGATGCTTGCAACGATGTCAGTTTGGATTGCGCCCGGTCCCTTATTAAGAACCGTCACATTATAAGTCAAACTGAATGTGGAGGTTTGTGTCCGAACTGCACTGACCGTATATGTAACACTTCCCGAACCGCCGGCTGACAGTTCAAGCAATGTCGGGGATGCTGTCTTTTCAAGAGTCCATTCATATACGATATTGTAATCCGGTGTAACGTTGAACTTGTCAACAGATAGTTCAACAGCTGCACCTTCTCCCGGCTTAGCCGCAAATACCTGCAGCTTGATCGGCGAGAACGATGTGCCAAACGCAAATGCAAACAATGACAGAATGATAAGCGTTCGTCTGATAAATTTGTTCATAAATTTCTCCTTTCAAAAGTTTTGAACAACATGGGACAACTACTTTGAAGCCTGATAAGCTGTGTGATGATTCCCAATGATCCACTCAACTTCGGCATCGCTTTTCACAATCGTTTTAAATGCTGCGGGGTGATGCCCTTTTTCAAACACATTTGGTAAAGTCCGGCCAATGAGGATAGCGGTCCCCTTTTTAACTCTTAAACTGCTTTCCTGAGGGTGCAGCCGGATAACCGATGAGGTAGGATTGATATAACCCCATGTAATACAATAAGTTCCATCTTCACTCATTTCGACATTTTCAATTGTACCGAAGACTTCTTTCGGTCGTCTTAGCAACAACCAGGCTGAAGTCAGCAAAATAAATGTGCCAAATATCCATGTCCAGGCATCGTCGAATCTCGACAATTGGAACTGAGTGAGGACATAATCAACGACGATTAGGGATAGAACAATTATTGAATTCGTCATATATACCCCCTTCGCAAAGTTACTTCCTGCTTCTATTATGAAAAAAACCGGTTAGAAATCGGTTAGTTTATTAAGAAAATAAAAAAATCGTAGATTCTACGATTTAATTGTTACGATTGAGTCTTGATATATGGTAATGGATCCTTGCCAGTTTTCGGTCGGTATTCTTATAGAAAGCCTGTTGAATCCGATTGGAAATCATGTGTGCATTTTCTTCCGTCTTACATGGCAACAACAGTATGAACTGTGAAACATTCATACGGGCGAAAACATCACCTTTTCTTAAAGAAACACCGATTGCTGTCTTTAAGCGTTCCAACATTTTTGAAACGACGAAATCATTCTCAGAGCAACTTAAATCAAACAACATGACATACGACTGCTCATCTGTTCTCTCACTGTTGCGTAAGGCAATTTGATATAGCCTTTTAAAAACTTCATATTCACAATACAGAGCCCCTTGAAATTCTGAGTTGTCATTTAAATTGTTCATCAACTCTGAAATATCGAGTGTCTCAAGCTCCTCTTTTGCAATGATGAAATTATACAGATTCTTCGTTCTCAGCGATAGTTGTAGGTTAAACTCCTTATAAAACTGCTTGCTCAAATTTTCATAATAATCGATGGCCCTGCGATATTGTGCACTTAAAACCAAAGCATTCAAATAGTAATAATGGAAATCTTCATTGAAAGGTTCATATTTTAGCGCAAGCTGAGACAAATCCATGACTTTATCATATTCTTTTTCTAACTCATATTCGTTCAGTAAAAACATCATACTGCGATTATACAGACCGGAATAATACTCCCGTACAGGAACAGTCCACATTAAATGAGCACTGTTAATAAGAAATGGATGCTTTATATAAATTGTCAACTGGGTCAAAAACTCACGTTTTTCAATAATTGAAACTGACTTATCACTCGATAAGCGCCACAAACGTTCGACTTCTTCAGTATCGACGAACATATTGATATCTGGATTGATCCCGTAACCGTTTTTAGTGGTCACGATCACATCCAAATCTTTAAACATCGGTTGAGCACTTAACAACTGACGCAATTTATGCACAGCAAATTTCAGAGCGCTCGAAGGGTTGTCACTGTCATTCCACAGTAAATCAACCAGTTGCTCTTTGGATAACGGGTTAAGCCGATGATATAGCAAAACTTCAAAAAACTGCTTTAGATTCTTTCCTAAATAAAGCAGCGGCTGATTACTTTCTTCTCCATAAGAAATTGTCAATTCACCAAACAAGCAAACTTCCAAGCGAGGATTTGTCTTCTCCAACATGCAACCCCCCTATCAAATCGTTTCTACGCAGATTATACAATAACTAATAGCGCTCTGTCAAAATAAGCAATAAGAAAATCACATTACCTGTGATTTCTTTTCAAAGATAGAATGTACGGATTTTGTGCTTTTTCCAACACCAATTTTGTCAGCGGGCCATGTCCGGGATAGACCTTGATATCACCATCCAAAGAACATATGAATTGCAGTGACTCCATCATTTGGAAATTACTGCCTTTGTAAAGATCTGTTCTGCCAATGCTGTTTTTAAAAAGCAAATCTCCTACAAACAAATGTGAGTCAATCATGTAACACACAGAACCGGGACTATGCCCTGGCGTATGAAATACATTGATCTTAAATGGTCCTATTTTTAAATAATGATCATCAAAAGCAGTGACTCGATCAACACAAGTGACATTGCGATGATCACTGTAATTTTTTAAAGGATCGCTAAGCAACTCTTCATCTTCGGTGTGAATGTATATATCAACATCATAATGCTTAGCAAGATCTGCAGCCGCAGCAAAATGATCGAAATGACCGTGAGTCAGTAAAACAGCCAATACTTTGGCAGATTCCGGTATTTTACTTATTAAATAATCCGATTTACTTCCCGGATCAATGATCAGAACCTGATCATCTTGAGATACGACGTAGCAATTTGCCTGATAGACGCCTAAAGGATATGTTTCAATTTTCATCATGTTTTACGAAAAAAAGCCCTGAGGCTTTCTTACTTTTTCTCCTTATGAGCAGTCTTTTTATTACAACGAGGGCAATATTTGTTCACTGTCATACGCTCCGGATGTTTACGTTTGTTACGAGTACCGATGTAGTTTTCTTCCCCACACACAGAACACTTGTAAGTGATGTTATCTCTCATGAGTCGACCTCCTGTTTATGCTAGGTTAGTATATCATACTGAAAATTAAATTACTAGTTATTCATACCGATATTTAAGAATTTCTGCGGTAATTTGTTGACAAATATTGGTTTGTGACCGATCGTTCCAAGAGTTAGGAACCGCACATGAGAAAGCTACTTCCGGATTGACGTAAGGTGCATAACCCACCAGTGTAGAATTCGGAGATGGGGTACCATCCCAAGCCAGTGCTTCAGCTGTACCGGTCTTCGCGGCAATACCTACTCTCATAGTACTTAAGTATGATCTGCACAAACCATCCGTGACACAAAGTCGAAACCCCTGCTGAACACGGCGGATTGCTGATTCATTATTCAAAACAGATAAAATTTCCGGGGTATTTTGGTAAACCATAAATCCCGTAGAAGACTGATATGCTTCCTTCACTGTACGCAGTTTTAAACGAACACCGTTATTAGCAATGGTTGCGACATATTGAGCCATCTGCAAAGGTGTATACGTGTCATACTGACCAATGGCGAAATCAAGCAAATGCCCACCCAGATTAGCTGCTCCTTTATACCCGGTCTGCTCATTGGGCAAATCGATCATGGTATTGGTTCCCAGACCAAATTGACTGTAATAATTACGCATGACATTGAACGTGCTCAAATCGATGCGCAAAGGCCCGTCATACTCATATTTAGCACCGCCAAGACGCATGGCGATATGAAACATATAAACATTGGACGACATGGATAATGCAACCAGATCATTGATCAAACCCAGATTTCGATGAGATTTCTTGAGTTCAGTATCTTTGATTTTAATTGGCTCATCACGAATGACTTCTCCGGGTTTGATTACATTTTCGGTCAACCCCATATATATCGTAGCCCCTTTGACACTGGAACCGATGGCCATCGCATCCGTATAGGTCATTGTTGAATCAACGATATAACCATTTACCGTCCTGCGAACGCCAACGGCTAAAATCACATCCCCGGTTTGAGGCTCGGTCATGACAAAATAAACTTTATCCATATATTTCCGATAACTGTTGTTGATATGGGCATCCATAATGCGCTTAATGACTTCTTCCGCATGCAACTGCCAACCCAAATCAAAAGTGGTTATGACGTCATATCCTTTTGAACCTTCGATCACCGTATTCAGCATTCCGATACCCTCAGTATCATAACTGAGACTGAATACGGAGCGTGCTCCTTTAAGAACATCTTCATATTTAAGTTCGATTCCGGATGTCCCGACATTTTCATTTCTAGAGTAATCTAAAGCTAAATAAGAAATCAGTTTTTCTGCCGGCAGACCTTGCTGACTGGTTGAAACATTTCCTAAAATCGTTCGTAAAGTAGATCCCTGTGGATAGTCCCTGCTCCAATTGATTGCAACATTAAATCCACGGTACAAACTGATGTGTTCAACCAGATAGGCAACTTCTTCCTTGGACGCATTGAGTTTTATGATTTTTTCACGTCCGCCGGAGGGCAAGTCCATCGCTTGTTTGATGACAAACGCTCTTCGGGTACGATCATCAAATCGGGAAAGCATTCCTTCAGTTATGCGATCGAGCTTTATCAGATATATATCATTGTCCGACAGCTGACCTGACCGATAGTTAACCCACTCCGAATCGTTGATCAGTTGATTAGCCTCATCATTATGCAACATGATGAAAAGATCCTTTAAGTCCCTAATACGCAGATTATCGGTAGAAACTTCAAAATTCTCAGCAAATAAATAGGCCAAATCCCATTTCTCACGATCGGTAACCCGTAAAGGCGGTAAATATGTAATTACCAGTTGCTCACTGTTTGCAACCAGAATTTCACCGTAGCGATCCTTGATTTCTCCGCGAGGAGTTGTTACGGTCTGATAGCGCCGCGTATATATTTCAAGCCTGTCTTGATAATACTGTTGTTCTACGACTT